>CBFHJN010000051.1:0-14097 GCA_965655805.1 Flavobacteriaceae bacterium | reverse complement strand
CGAACCATTGGTGCTGTTTCACCAACCACACCACTATCTAATAAAAAAACAGCACCTTTACCATCTGCTGTTTGCGATGGAATTCCGGTAGCTTCAATATTATCTTTAGAGTTGATTAAGATTGGAATACTCAAATAACTATTTAAAGGATCTAAACCAGAGGATTTTCCGTGGAAAAACGATTCCATTTCAGAAAAAATAGTTTTTAATTGTATCAGTTTTTCACGGGTTAAGTTTTCTAAAACCGTGATTTTATTTTTTGCATACTGATCATAAAGCGCAGCAACTAAAGCTCCACTACTACCAACGCCATACCCTTGTGGAATAGACGAATCAAAATACATACCAGCTTCCACATCTGCTTTTAAGGTTGCGATATCAAATGTAACTAATTCAGGATTAATCTGCTCTAAATATTCAGCAAAACGCTTTAAACTTAAATTAGATTTTATGGAAGATTCTGTAGGGTTTTCGGCCACCTTTAAAGCTCCATTATAAAAATTATAAGGGATAGATAAACCTTTAGAATCTTTAATGATTCCATACTCTCCAAAGAGTAATATTTTTGAATAAAAAAGGGGTCCTTTCATAAGTCAGTTTTCAGTAATCAGTATTCAGTACACTAAAACTTTATAACAAAGATACACAATAAAATTATAATTGAATTGCACCAAATCCAATTTGGTCACAAATAAAATGGTCGTTTTGGCAATACCTAACAAGTTCGTTCTTAATAAATTCCAAAATTGGAACAGCATCCCGTTTCGGATATAAGACGTGTACATTGGCGCCAGCATCCAACGTAAAACTTATTGGCAATCCTGTTTTTTCTCTAAATTCCCAAATGGCATTTATAACTTTCAATGTATTTGGTTTCATTAAAATAAAGTAGGGCATACTCGTCATCATCATGGCGTGAAGGGTTAAAGCCTCGCTTTCAACCAAAGCATTGAATGCTTCCAAATCTCCTGATTCTAGAATCGTTTTCATTTTTTCTAGATTATCATGTGCTTGTTGAAACCGGTTTTGCGCATACGGATGATTGTGCATCAAATTGTGACCAACCGTACTACTCACCTGCTTTTCACCTTTGTCAACAAGTAAGATAGTGTCTTGGTAATTTTTAAATAGCTCATGAACTGGATATGGATATTTTGTTCCAAATAAATCACTGCTACCTTCTACAATTTCGTTTTCGCCCCAAACAATTAAATCGCCTTCAATACTTCGGCAAGCAGAACCGGATCCTAAACGCGCTAAAAATGATGCTTTTTGGTTGAAGTAATCTTGAGATTCTTCGCTTTCGCTCTGAATGACATTTGAATTTAGTATATGCTTTTCAACTCTCATTAAACATAAAGCCAAAGCACTCATACCGGATGCTGATGAGGCAATCCCTGAACTATGCGGAAAGGTGTTTTTCGTTTCAATGGTAAAATGATAATCTTTTAAAAATGGCAAATACACTAAAATCCGTTCAAAAAAAGTTTGAATTTTTGGTTTGAAATCGTCCTTTTTATCGCCTTCCAGAAAAACATCAAATGAAAAATCGTCCTGATTATCTTTAACCTTGTAGGAAAGTGTTGTAATGGTTTTACAATTACTTAGCGTAAAACTGATAGACGGGTTTTCAGGAATTTGATTTTTACGTTTTCCCCAGTATTTTATTAAAGCAATATTACTAGGTGATTCCCATGCTACTTGACCATTTGGACGCATTTCTGGAAAACTTTGAGCTATAAACTGTTGTTCTGTCATTGTGTTTTGTTATTCTGACAAAGATACTAACTTTACCATGGTGTTGTAGTTTCTTGCTGTTGCAAATGTATTTAATTTTCGTTCAAAGAAATTTACATTGAATTTGGCCTGACCGAAACCCGCTTCACAGTAAAAATAAATACTGTCGTTAATGATTTCGTATTCTTCACCTTCGTAAACTTTTTTTGAAGCTTCACGCACTAAATCAGCATTTGGTGTCTTATGCAACATGATAAAATAACTGGTTTTCTTTTTGTCTTTAGAAAAGGGACAATCATTAAAAATACGTTCCAAATCATGACGTGTTTTAACTAAAACCGAAACCTCAAAACCGAATTGTTTTAAAATAGCTGTCGTAATATCCGATTCTATTTTTGCGATATCTTTCTCTGTTGATTCTAAAATTATATTCCCACTTTGGATGTAGGTTTTGACGTTTTCAAATCCGGATTTTGTTAATAAATCACGTAAATCAGCCATAGGCATCTTTTTATGGCCACCAACGTTAATGCCTTTTAGAAGAACGATGTATGTTGTCATTTAGAAGTCTTGAGATCGATTTAAAAAGCGATAAACTAAAATGCTATTTGGTTTTACAACATAGTGAATTGAATAATTGAATTTTTCTAAACAAACAATTCTAACTTGTTTATAGCGAATTTGAAAAGCATCCGGAAACTCTTTTATCAATTCTATATGTTTGTCAACATCTGACCAAAACTCAATTTCGTATCCATTGAATTCCAGAAAACATTTTGCTTTATGAAACTCAACTCTTGCTTCATCAGTAAAATCAACATATTTAATGTCCATATTGATTTTTAATGTCTTCCCAAGAATGGGTTATCATCTCACCATTTTTATCACGTTCTATCATATAATCCATCATTTTTTTATATGCTTCTGATGGCTCACTGTAACGCCTTGCTGTATCTTCCAACATGTATTCGATGTAGTTTTTTAAAGAGCGTTTTTCTTTTTTGGCTTGTTTTTCCAAAATAGCAATTGCTTTATCGTCCAGTTCGATTAATTTTTTTGTCTTTCCCATGATATATAAATTATATATACTAAATATACAAAAAATATATTAATCTGCTATAGCTTTAGCCGCAATAAAAGCACCTGTCCAAGCATTCTGAAAATTAAAACCACCAGTAACAGCGTCAATATTTAAAACTTCACCCGCAAAATAGAGGTTTTTGTGAATGCGACTTTCAAAGGTTTTAAAGTTGATTTCTTTTAAGTCCACACCTCCAGCCGTTACAAATTCATCTTTAAACGTACTTTTTCCTGAAACTTGAAAAGTAGCTTTGGTAAGCTGGTTAGCTAGGTTTTCCAATTGCTGTTTATTCAAATCTGCCCAACGATTGGCTTCTGAAATATCTGCTGCTATTACTAATTTTCGCCATAAACGTTTGGGCAATTCAAATTGAGCGGATTTGTAAACTGATTTTTTAGCGAGCTGCTGTTTGCGCTCTTTTAAATGATTCAAACAAACCTCAAAACTTTTTTTGATAAAATTGACTTCAATTTGAAATTTATAATTGCGTTTGGCCAATTCTAAAGCACCAAATGCCGATAATTTCAAAATAGCTGGCGCACTCATGCCAACATGTGTTATTAAAAGCGGTCCTTCGGAATATAAATCGGTATCTAAAACCGAAACACCAACGTCTAATGCTACAACACCAGGAATATCTTGAATCCGTTCATTTTGGATATCAAATGTAAAAAGCGATGGAACTGGTTGTATTACCGAATGCCTAAGCTTTTCCAACAACTCCCAAAATTTGATACTGCTTCCTGTGGCTACGAGTAATTTATCAGCACGATAGGTTTCATCTTTTGTTGAAACTATAAAACCTCCGGAATTTTCTTCTATTTCAATATTTGAAACATTCTGACTATACTGCACAGTAATGTTACGCGCTTTCGCTTCATTTAAAAAACAATCTATAATGGTTTGTGACGAATTTGAAACGGGAAACATTCTGCCATCTTCTTCAATTTTTAGTTCAACGCCTCGTTTTTCAAACCAAGCAATAGTATCACCTGTCATAAATTGATGAAAAGGTCCTAATAACTCTTTTTCGCCTCGTGGGTAATTTTGAGATAATTCAGCAGGTATAAATTCAGCATGCGTAACATTGCAGCGTCCACCACCAGAAATTTTTACTTTTTGCAAACCTTCTTTCGCTTTTTCTAAAATGGTAATGGATAAATCCGGGTTTTGTTCCGCTATATTAATGGCTGCAAAAAAACCTGCTGCTCCACCTCCAATTATGAGTACATCTTGTTTTTTCATATTTTATCTGGCACATCTGAAATAATACCATTTACCCCATACTTTTTCATCCGCAAAATAGTATCCACATCATTAACAGTCCACGTGTTAACTTGATAACCTTGGCTTTGAGCTAGTTTTACATTATCAGTAGTTAATAAAGCAAAATTAGGGTGAATTATTTTACAGTTTATCGTTTGGGCAAATTCAATGGCTTCTGTTACACTGGCTTTTGTTAAAACTGCTAAAGGAATCTTTTTATTGATTTGAAATACGCTTTCTAATTCTGTGTGTTGAAAGCTAGACACAATAAAATTCGTATAATCCCAACCGTTATTTGTAACATAATAATCAATTATTTCGGAAGCTTTGGCGGCTGTGTGCTTACCTTTTAATTCAATATTTAGAAGGCATTTTTTATCAATTAGATTTAAAACTTCTTCTAAAGTGGGAATTTGAAATCCGCCATTAACCCTTAATTTTTTTAATTCTTGAAGGATGTGTTTTCCTACTTCACCTGTTCCATCAGTCATTCTATCTAATGTAAAGTCATGGAAAACAACCAATTCTCCAGACGCACACAGATGTACATCTATTTCAATACCGTCTACCTGAAAACCTAATGCTTTTTCAATAGATTCCAGCGTGTTTTCAGGCAAATAACCTTTAGCACCTCGATGACCAAATACACGTGTTTGTACATTCAAAACGATTCATTTTTTTTAGTTCGACTTTATGTTTGTAAATTTATGGTAAAATAAGCTTGATTTGAAATTTAAAATAACCCTTACCTTATTAACATCTATTTTTATTACCTGTAACACGGGAAACCCGAGAGTAATTGCGGATTTACCAAGCAGTTTACCAGAGATTTCTGCAATTGAGAAAACAACAAAATCTGATTTGTTTTGGGTAATTCAAGATGCTGGCAACAATAATCATATTTACGGTTTAAATGAAAAGGGTGAAATTAAAGCTGATATTTCCATTGAAAATGCCACGAATCGAGATTGGGAAGATTTGACCTCTGATAAACACGGGAATTTATATATTGGCGATTTTGGAAACAATAATAAAAAAGAAACGCAATTCTCTATTTTAAAAATCACAAATCCGCAAGCCAATATAAAAAAAAGGACAGCAGAATTTATTCGCTTTAGCTTACCCAAAGGTGAAAAACCGAAGGATTATGAAGCGTTTTTTCTCTACAACAACTATTTTTATGTGTTTAGTAAAGAAACTAAAAAATTTAGAACCTTAAAAATACCGAACCAAATTGGAAATCATGAGGCTAAAGTTAGTTCTGAATTTAATTTGGAAGGCAAAAACAATAAAATTACCTCGGCAGCCATGAGTGCGGATGGTAAGCGAATTTACTTATTAAATCACGATAAAGTTTGGCAACTATCTGAATTTAAGAACGATTATTTCTTTAGTGGTAAGATAGCGCAAATCCCTTTTAGCCATAACACACAAAAAGAAGGTGTTTTTGAAACCAATAACACGCTTTATATTACTGATGAATTCAAAAAGAACGAAGGCGGCAACCTCTATAAATTATCTTTAAATTAAGATTTTTGGATAGGACGCATTAGACCTTCTTGTGCTACTGAAGCCACTAAAACACCATCTCGCGTAAAAATATGTCCTTTAGCAAAACCTCTAGCATTTCCCGTACTTGGCGTTTCCAGGGAAAAAAGTAACCAATCATTCAAATCGAATTCACGGAAAAACCACATAGAATGGTCCAAACTCGCGGTTAATAAATTTCCCCAGTGCGCTTTGCTAGCATGTGGCTGAAGTGCCACAGATAAAATGTTATAATCTGAAATATAGGTGAGTATTTGTTGCTTAACTGCTAATTCCATATCAACCACTTCGCCTTTTAATTTAAACCATACATCAGCAAAAGGCGGTAAATCTTTTCTATCCAAAGGGTTCGGAAGATAGGTTGGTTTAAATTCAACAGGACGCGGAATTTCTAAAAATGCTTTTGTTTTTGAAGGCAGCATGTCGCCAAATTCATTCAGAATATCGGTCCAACTCATTAAGTCTTCTGGTTGTTTCACATCCGATTTCATGTCTATTTGATGCGAATAACCTTCTTCTGCTTTATGAAACGAAGCCGATAAAATAAAAATAGTTTGATTATTCTGGCTAGCCGTTACTCGACGCACAGAAAAACTTCCACCATCGCGCATGATATTCACATCATACGCAATTGGATAATCCAAATGACCAGCTTCCAAAAAATAAGCGTGTAAGGAGTGTAAAACGCGATTATTATGAATGGTTCTGTAGGCAGCATTTAGCGCTTGAGCCAAAACTTGTCCACCAAACACATTTGGGCTTCCAACGGTTTTACTTTCGCCTTCAAACTGGTTTTCTTCCAAATGTTTTAATTGCAGGATTGTTAATAAACTATCTGCTGAATTCATACTAATAATTTTTGTACAAGGTATTATTTATACGTGAGTTGCTGCAAATAAAGCACATTAAATTTAAGGTGTTTTAAAAATCAAGTCCTAATGAAAAGGCAAATCGCAAACCATCATCACTACTAAAGAGTGATACGTTTCCTGTAAAAACTTCCGCTGCTATAATTAATAAACCACCACCATATGAATTATGCCATTTTTTTGAAGGATCATCTTTAAGCCAAACGCGACCGTAATCTACACCAGTATAAACACCTAAATTAATGGGTAAAATTCCCGTTTTCATTTTATTGAACATATAACGAACATCTGTTAATTGATAAAAGGAATTTTTCCCTGTAAAACGCTGATTCCTAAAACCACGAAGTCCATCAGAGGCACCAATGGATGCTGCTTGATAAAACTCATAGTCATCACCCAGAGTAAGATGCCCTTTAAGCTTGGTTGCTAACACCAATTTCCCTGTAGGTTCTAATTTGTAATCAAAACTTATATCTGGAATAATGTAACCCATGCTTTTGGATTTATCAACATTGGTACGAAATCCTATTTTTAAATTGGTCTCAAAACCAACGGATGGAAAGGCTTTGTTATTCCTGTTTTCAAAATGATAGGATGTAAAAGCACCAATAAACGAATTACTATTTTCAATTAAGCTTGACAAATAATAATCGTTTATAAAACGCCCTTGGGTTTGTTCTACTTCAATGTTTTCATAAGCTAAACCAAATTTAAAAACCCCTTCCAGAAAACCTTTATAAATTAAGGAAGGTGCAAAGCGCAGGGTTCGCAACTTAACACGGTTATAATCTCTCGTAAATACATCATCATTTTCAGCATTGGGATTGATCGTTTCATTCCCAAAACCAAAAAAATTGATACTATAATTTGGACTTGTAAAATTGGCGTCAATCCCTAAATTAAAATTACCAATTACATTAGCGAATTCACCGTTATAAGTTAAATCAAAACCACTTGTCGCAAAATAATAAGCTGCCGACACACTGTGTTGTGAGCTAAACGGATTTCGGTCGAACCCATAAGCTGTATAAGTGTTTTTAAGCCCTAGTTTAACGCCATCATCAGGGTTATAGCCAACGATAGGAATGACTTGATTGGCATTATTTTTTAGTTTTAAATAACTATAAGTGTTATTGTCATAATTTGACGTTATGTGTTGCTTGCCTTTACTGGTTTCAAAGGTGTTGTTTTTATCTTTAAAATCGTAGATATGGGCTTTGGCTCCATTTTCAATATTATAAATATCATTGTTTTGACCACCAACTAATCGTAATGTAATATAATCATCTCCATTTCCATGTACATGTAATACATCATCGTCATCTAAAGCATAAATCCAAATTTCTTTTGTTTCATTTTTGCTGTAGGTACGTTCATGAAACTTATCCTCATTGTTACCTCCTTTTATGCGGTACACAGTGATTTTTGTTTCTCCATTTGGTAAACGTTCAATGTCAAAATAATCATCTTTATCGGTTCCTTTTACAATGGCGGTTTTGTTAAGATATGCAAAATAGGTGTCCGAAATTTTCTGAAGATTTCCGCGTCTTGCTTTCAAGCTACTTTTTATGGCTTCAACATGGTCATTTTGCACTTCTTTTGGAATGTATTTGAAAGCTTCTTCTATTACTTCATCTGTTAAGTTGGTTGTTAAAATTTCAACTTGTTTATCCCAAACCGATTTGTCGGATTGAGTAATTAAAGAAGCATCTAATGGATAGGGTTCTAGATTAAACCATTTAGGGCTTCTTAAATCATCAGCATAGCCTTGTAATAATCGTGCAGCAGGAATAATTCTGGAACCTAAACCTAACAGCAAGCCATCATTCATATTTGAAAATACTTGATCACGATCGCGCGGAACCGGAACATAAACGGTTTTCCCATCTTGT
Organism: Flavobacteriaceae bacterium; assembly: GCA_965655805.1. Classification (GTDB taxonomy): domain Bacteria; phylum Bacteroidota; class Bacteroidia; order Flavobacteriales; family Flavobacteriaceae; genus Algorimicrobium. Next base: position 5,704 of record CBFHJN010000051.1, on the reverse strand, counting down.
TCTGTTGTAGCCCAGCGCCATTGGTCATGATGTCTATCCCAATCGCCAATAAGCATGTCAAATAATCGCGCTCTAACGTAAGCTACCTCATCAATTACAATATCCTCATCAGATCGAATTTCAGCAAGCATGTCATCCGTTCCAATTAACTCATCGGAATAGGCAAAACTTTCTTGATACCCATGATCATCACCAGCATGTTCTTCAATCATATACAATTCATCACCAAAGGTATCATTGTAAGGCTCAATAGCTTTTTGATGTGGCACATAATATAACACAGGATTGGTATGCAAAACACCAACAGCATCGGATAATGTTGCTGTAACGAAAGGTGCATAAGGATGCGCTCCTGTAAATACATGGGCAATTAACTCTTGAGCTACCGTATTATTAAACTGGCCTTCCACATATTGATCTTTAAAAGCAAAAGCTTGAATATAATTCAAAGCATTTTTCCGTAAGCCACGCATCACATATTCGCGACCTGTAGAGTCAGCTAACCGCAAGGAATTAGATTGCGTACCACCACCTTTTCTAACAGGTGTTAAACCGCCAAAAAGCGTATCTAACATAACGGTTTTTACTTCAATAGGCGTGCTGTAATCTTCTGAAAAACGGTCTCCCCAAAGAAATTTATAAAAACCACTCTTTTGGGTTTCTTCAGCTGTATAAATAGAGGCCTGAACGGTTTGCGGCACCTGTGATGAATACATACGTGCTTCTTGCTTTTGAACAGGATAAACTTCTTTTGAAAAAAGAACATTCTTATTATCTGCAGCTACATAATTTACTTGCGATGAACCATCCTTAAAAACATCTATACGTGCATAACCTGGTTCACTTGATGAAAACAAACCACTACCAATATTTCTAGTTGGTGTGGATTTAGAACCTGAACCACTTATAATTTGCGTTAAGTTATCTTGAAATAAATATTGTAAGTTGTGATCATGACCAGACACGAAGATTACCCGATTATTTTCTTGAGAAATGGTAATAATGCGCTTTCTAAATTCGTTATAACGCTTATTTTGAATATCCTCTGGACTAACACCAGTAGTTTCTCTTAAAATATTTTTAAGCGTACCCAAAATTGGAAGTGGTTTCATATGCTCTTTAAAGCTGTATTGTCCACCATGAGGTCCGTTCGTGAAAATAGGATGATGTAATGCCACAATAGTGGTTTTACCACGTGCTTTTTTAATACGACTTTCAAACTCATCTAAAAAGGCTTCCCGTGTTTTTATGTCGCATTTATCATTCATGGTTGGATGCTTATCCCAATCAGCCAAGTACCATTTGGCGTCAACTACAATCAATTCAATATTATCTGTTATGGTTTCATTTTCAATAGGACAACCGTTTTCAGGCAAGAAGGTATTTTTACCTAAAATATCATCAATATAATCTTCTTGACGCTCTAAACCTACCAAACCACCAGAATACCAATCATGATTTCCTGGAATAAATATCGTTTGACCTTTAAAGTTTTTTACCGCATCTATTTGAACATCTAGTTGGTGTTTTGCAAACTCGTAACTTTCATCAGATTCTTCGGGTAATCCCCTTGGATAAATATTATCACCTAAAAAAAACGCCGTACTATTTTTTTCTGCTTGATTTAAACCTAATTCAAAAGCTTGCAGTGCTTCTGTTTTAGTGCCTATGGGAGAATTTCCAGCGTCGCCAATTAAATAAAAGCTATGCTCAATAGGTTTATCGGTATCTGAAATTGGAACATAAGGTTCTTTATATTGCGTTTCATAGGTAGCGCACCCGTAGAAGGCTACCATAATCAAACAACTTAACCCTAATTTATATCCTGTGTTCATGTAATTAAAAATTTCTTTTTTGTATTTATTTTTCCCAAAGACTATCGGTAAAGTAATGCTTACAATCTAAAAAATGCTTTTGAAGTTTGAACCCTGAAATAGTAGCTAATTTTTCAATTTCAGAAAGACTGTATTTTTTTGATAATTCGGTCCATATAAGTTCATTTTGCTCAAATTGGATGGATTTATTAAGTTTTTTTAGAAAAATTGTCTGTTTTTTCAAACTTACAAGGTAACTTTTTACACGGCCTGTTTCTGGGTTGTAATAGCAATAAAAATCAAAATCATCTAGTTTAAAATCGGCTTCAAATTCACGATTCATTCGAACTAATAAATTCAAATTAAATCGCTTGGTAATGCCGTCTTTATCATCATAAGCATTTCGAATAGTAATTGGGTTTTTCTTTAAATCTAAACCAATCAATAGTTTGTCACCTGAATTCATAACTTTATTAAATAGCTTTAATAAGTCTATAGCATCATCTTTTAGGTAATTACCAATATTACTTCCTAAAAAGAGTAACAAATTGGGCGTGTCTCCTTTAAGTTTTTTCTTTAAAATCTCAAAATAATCGCCTACTTGCGGCTTGATTGCTAAATCTGGTAAACGCTGCAATAATTTTTCCGAAAGGATATCTATGGCTTCTTGTGAAATATCAATTGGCACATAATTAAAAGCGATACGCTCTTTAACCAAATACTCTAAAAGCTTGAAGGTTTTAAAGCCATCGCCTGCACCTAATTCAATAATATTAAAGGGTTTCTTAAATGCCAGAGCCTCGACAATTTGTTGAGCTTGAAGTGATAAAATTTCAAATTCAGAATCTGTCAAATAGTAATCTGGCATATTCATAATCTCTTGAAAAATACGACTGCCATTCGTGTCATAAAAATATTTGGATGACATATGTTTTTCTGTGGCTGACAAGCCATCAATAACGTCTTTTGCGAAATTTTTATTCATATTATTTTACCAATCTAATTCCCGAAAATTGCCACCTCATGTCTGGATGAAAAAAATTCCGATATGTGTTTCTACTATGGTTTTTAACAGTTGCTACGGAAGCACCACGAAGCACCATTTGATTAATCATAAATTTGCCATTGTATTCACCCAAAGCTCCTGGTGCTTTACTAAAATTTGGATAGGGCAAATAGGCACTGTTTGTCCATTCCCACAATTGCCCAAAATTAAATTTAGATGATGCTACTTCCCATTCAAATTCTGTTGGCAACCGCATCTGTTTCCATTCGGCAAAGGCAAATGCCTCATAAAAACTAATATGTGTTACCGGCTTATTATTGTTGACAGGCACAAATCCATTTAGCGTGTACTGATGCCAAACACCATCAACCTCGTGCCAATATAGAGGTGATTGTATTTCATTTTGTTGGATAAAATCCCAACCTTCAGCATGCCATAAATTAAAATCTTGATAGCCTCCAGCTTCAATAAACTCTAAATATTCGCCATTAGAAATTAACTGATTGCTAATTTCAAACTCTTGAAGAAACACCTTGTGGTGACCGAGTTCATTATCATAACAGAATTCATTACCTGAATGACCAATGTCATAGAGTCCTTCTGGAATTTTGATAAATTCAGTAGATTTGGAAATATGCTTTAGCTCAATGTTATTCTGAATGTTTGGAAATGTGGGTTGATTTCCCAAAATATAAGTAATATCATAATAGAACAATTCTTGATGTTGTTGCTCATGATTAATACCCAACTCCACGATATCTAATGCTTCTGATGATGGGTTGTTATTTAAAAAATGCATCATTTTTTCATCTACAAATGTACGATATTCATAAACTTCATTAACAGAAGGACGCGTCATTAATCCACGGTTTGGACGTAAAACACGTTTTCCAGCATTGTTGTAATAACTATTGAAAAGGTATGCGAAATCATCATCAAAAACCTGATAGTTTTCTACAAATTTACAAAGTACAAACTGCTCAAAAAACCACGTAGAATGTGCCAAATGCCATTTGGGTGGCGACACATACACGGCAGGTTGCACCGAAAAATCTTCGGTTTTAAGAGGTTTACAAATTTCTAAAAATCGGTTTCTAGTATATTGAAATTGTTCTTTGATAGTCATCTATAAAATTTCAGTTTCTATAATTACTTCGCTTTGTAAGGTTTTATGTACTGGACATTTTGAAGCTATTTCTTTTAAACGTTGTTTCTGTTTATCATCCAAATCGCCCACAAACTTCAAGCGTTTTTGTAAGTGATCCATGCGTTTTGGCTTTTCAATATCAAGTATTAAATCATCACTGTGTTTAATTGAGTAGGTAATATATGCAAAAACCTCCTGTAAATCCCACTTCTTACGTTCGGCATAAAGTTTTAATGTCATTACTGTACAGGCTGCCAATCCAGCGCTCAAATAGTCATAAGGTGATGGCCCAAAATCATCACCACCAACAGATTCGGGTTCGTCAGCAATAAGATAGTGTTTTTTGGTTTGCATATTGGTGGTAAAATTATCTTCATTTAAATTTAAATGCGCAACCAATTGCTCACCTTCTGTATCTAGGATGCTATTTACTTTCGGCTCAAAATAGCGTTGCACCCAACTACCAATCATATTTCCCGCATAGGCACTATCTTTTGAGTTTGACAACAAATGGTCTGCGCCATCTAAACTGATAAAGCTTTTTGGGTGATGCGCTTGTAGGTACAATTTTTCAGCGTTTTCAATCCCAACAATAGCATCAAAAGGTGCATGCATTATGAGTAAAGGCTTGCGTAAATTTTTAGTAATTTCTGGCAAGTTGGTTTTACTGAAATCGTCCACGAACTCCTGATCAATTTTAAACGGACGTCCGCCAATATTTACTTCCACCTCTCCTTTAGTTTCAACATCTTCAAAGTCGTGTGAAAATAATTTAGTGACATGGTCAACAGTTGCTGGCGCACCTATTGTTGCAACGGCTTTTATATTATCTAATTTGGAAGCTGCCGTAATAACTGCAGCACCACCAAGAGAATGCCCAACCAAAAGACTAGGTGCATTATAATTTTCTTCTAAATATGTATTAACCGCTAACAAATCAGAAACATTGGCAGAAAAATGACTTTCCGAAAATTCGCCTTCGCTTTTACCCAAACCTGTAAAATCAAATCGCACCACTCCAAATCCATGATTAGTAAGTGCGCGACTAATATTCTTTACAGCACTCAAGGTACTTGTACAGGTAAAACAATGCGCAAAAACAGCATAGTAACTAGGTTTTTCATTGGCGGGCAACTCCAAATACGCTTGAAGTTTTTGACCTTTTTTATTTTGAATATGTAGTTTTGTACTTTTCATTTACTTGTAAATGTTTTAGTGTATCTGTATCGGTATAAACAGAAAACTGTTGTAACAATAGCTTCAGTTTGGGATTAATAAATGTTTCACAAAAGGGTTTTTCAGGGTTTTTTTTATAATAATTTTGAATAGCTTCTCGAGACGATTCAAATTTTGAAAACGGCAAAACTTGAGTAACTATTTTTTGATTAAATTCCAGCTGAAAATCATAAATAAGCTTTTCAACTTCTTGATGCTGCACATCAGAAAAAGTATAAACGGCCGAACGATATTTATCACGCATGGTATGATTAGATGTGCTTTTATGTGTTAACAAATGTATTTTTATTAATACGTTTAAATTAACGCTATTGGAATTAAAATGAACTATAACCGCCTCGGAAAGCGATGCATGTTCGTCTACAGATGCCACATAACCTTGCTCAACCTTTTCAACCCCTTTTACAGATTGAAAAACAGCTTCCGTGCACCAATGGCAACCACCTCCTAATGCTATTTTAGAATCTGAAATTATCATCTAATCCTTAACAATTCTCACAC
>CBFHJN010000050.1:0-14184 GCA_965655805.1 Flavobacteriaceae bacterium | reverse complement strand
CCTAATGCTTCATGTGTTGATGTTAAAGCTGTATTCTTCATATAAGTAAATTCCGTATGTGCGGAAGTTTTTTAATTAAACGTCAATTTGGTCACAAATGTATTGAAATTTATCTGTTTTGAAGAGTCGCTTTAAAGATAATCGAGGCTTAAAAATTTGTTAATTTTTCACAAGTAAAGGATGTCATTCTTTTTTATATTTTAATTTACACAGTATTAAAAACCACCAACTCATGAAAAATTATATTATTGTAGCAATTGTTATTTGTTTTGTTGGCATTATTCAAGCTCAAGATAATCTGCCCAATGACTATTTATCAGCAGAATTTCACAAAGAAAGACGAGCTGCTTTACGAAACGGTATGCCTGAAAATTCAGTAGCGGTATTCTTTGCGAATCCTGTAAGGAATCGCGCAAATGATGTGGATTTTATGTATCACCAAGATCCAGATTTCTATTATTTAACAGGTTATAAAGAACCGCATGCTGTTTTGGTTTTGTTTTCAGAGAATCAATTCAATGCAGAAGGCATATCCTACAATGAAATACTATATGTTCAAGAAAAAAATCCACAGGCAGAGCAGTGGACAGGTAAGCGTTTAGGTATTGAAGGTGCTAAAAATGAATTAGGTTTTACTATGGCTTTCAATGGGAGCGATTTTAACAAATCAGGTATTGATTATTCCACATTTGAAAAAGTATTATTTAATAATTTTAATAATGATTATCGTGATTCTAAACGAAATCAGTCCGACTTATATAGCTTAATTGAGCAGTTTAAAACCCAAGCTAATTATGATGAAAAGTCGTTGCCAGATCCTATGAAATCTCGTGTATACGAAATGATAAAAGCAACAGATATTGAAAACAGTGCTAACGTGGCTCAAAATATAGGTCGCGCATTGGAATATTATCCAGATTTAAAAAAGGATCAAATTATTGCTGACTATGCAAAATCTACAGACCCTAAAGTGCACTTGGAATTGCAGCAGCAAATCATAAAAATAGAGCAAGAAACACCGAAATCTAATTTAGATACTCAAAGTTTATCGGTATTAATGGCTGGATTGAGACAAATTAAAACTGAAGAAGAACTCGTTTTATTAACTAAAGCCGTTAGAATTTCGGCTATGGGTCAACGTGAAATTATGAAGGCTATGCACCCAAATATGTCTGAAATGGAAATTCAAGGCATTCATGAATTTGTATATAAAAAATATGGCAGTGAGTACGAAGGTTACCCGAGTATAGTAGGTGCTGGTAACAATGGTTGTGTATTGCATTATATTGAAAACACTAAAATGCAAGTGAATAATGAATTGGTGTTAATGGATTTAGGGGCTGAATATCATGGATATTCTGCCGATGTTACACGAACCATTCCTGCCAATGGAAAATTCACTAAAGAGCAAAAAGTTATTTATGATTTGGTTTTTGAAGCCCAAGAAGCAGGAATTGCAGCCGCTAAAATTGGAAATGGTTTTAATGCGGCAGATGCTGCAAGTCGTGCAGTAATTCACAAAGGGTTAATAGACTTGGGAATTGCCAAATCTGATAAAGAAGCTAGAAAATATTTTCCGCATGGCACGTCGCATTATTTAGGTTTGGATGTTCATGATCCTGGGCTTTATGGTGCATTTGAACATAATATGGTGATTACCGTTGAACCTGGAATTTATATTCCGGATGGAAGTGATTGCGATAAAAAATGGTGGGGAATTGCAGTTAGAATTGAAGATGACATTTTAATAACCAACAATGGCCCAGTAAATTTATCAGCTGAAGCACCAAGAACATCCAATGAAATTGAAGCCTTAATGACTCAAAAAAGCGCCTTGGATGATTTTGTTTTACCTAAACTGGATTAATACGTCAATAACATTTGATGATTAGGATTATAATGGGTCTCCGAAATTTTAAAGTCATAAGAACCAATAATCTCAAAATCAGCTTTCTGATAAAAGTTAATGGCTTTTTGATTTTCGATCCAAACAAATAACCACATCCCAGCTTGATGATTAGTTTTAGATACAGAGATATTAAAATTGAAAAGTTCTAAACCCATTTTTAAATGATGAAATTCTTTTAAAACATAAAGGCGTTCTAATTTCGTTACATTGTCAAAGGGAATATTGTTTTGACCTACATTGCAGATAATCTTTGAATATCCTATTGGTTTATCATTGTAGAAAATGACATGAAACAAATTGTTACAATCGTTTAATTCAGCTTCAAAAACGGTTTTAGTAAATTTTGAATTAATATAATTTGCTATATCAACTTCTGGAGCACTCATGCCATGAGATTCCAAAAACGTTGTTTTTCCAATTTTAGAAAGTATTTTAGCATGATGGACGTTTGCTTTAATAATTTGAGTCATCTGGGAAAAAAATTACCGATTTATAAATAACAAATGTATATTTTTCAAAGACTATAAAATTAGCTGTATTTTTGAAATAATCTCCAATTTATTTACATAATTAAAATAGAAAAACAGAATGAAAATATTTTCAGATAAGCAGATTTACGAGGGCGACAAACTCACAGCCCAAAAGCAGAATATTACCTCCACAGAACTTATGGAACGCGCAGGTATACAAATATTTAACTGGTTACATCTGCGGATGCAAGGTGCCCAAGTTCCCGTTCATGTATTTTGTGGTATTGGTAATAATGGAGGTGATGGGTTAGTGGTTGCCAGACACTTGATAAATCATGGATATAACGTACACACGTATGTGGTAAATTTTAGTGATAAACGTACTAAAGATTTTCTGGTTAATTATGATTTGATCAAGCAAACAACAAAAAAGTGGCCAACCTTAATTGGGCCCAAAGACGAATTTCCAGAAATTGGTTCAGATGACATAATAATAGATGCCGTTTTTGGAATAGGATTAAATCGTCCAGCTGATGATTGGGTTATCAATTTATTTAAGCATTTCAAGGTTTCCAAAGCTTTCACGCTTGCTATTGATTTGCCATCTGGTATGAAAACGGATAACGCACCTAATCACGAAGATGATGTGGTTTGGGCAAACCATACGTTGAGTTTTCAATCTCCTAAACTTGCTTTCTTTTTACCCGAAACTGCGAAATACACCGAACAATGGGAAGTTTTAGATATTGGAATTGATCGTGAGTATTTAATGACAACTCCGACAGAAGTAGACTTAATAGGAAAACAAGAGGTGTTGCCTATTTATAAACCTCGCGAAAAATTTTCGCATAAAGGAACGTTTGGACATGCCTTAATTATTGGTGGAAGTTATGGTAAAATAGGAGCAGCACTATTGGCAAGTCGTTCTGCTTTAACCATAGGAGCTGGTTTGGTAAGCGCTTTTGTTCCTAAATGTGGTTATGTACCGCTTCAATCTGGTTTTCCAGAGGCCATGGTGATTACAGATGAACATGAGGAGTTCATTTCAAACATTCAATTCGATATTACACCATCTGTTGTTGGGCTTGGCGTTGGTATGGGAACTGCACCAGCTACAGCAGAAGCTTTAAAAGTTTTTTTAACAAATAATACATCACCTTTAGTTATTGATGCCGATGGCATTAATTTTTTATCAGAAAACAAAGAGTTATTAAAATTATTACCTAAAAATACGGTTTTAACGCCTCATCCAAAAGAGTTGGAACGTTTAATAGGTAACTGGAAGAATGATTTTGATAAATTGAAAAAAGTGAAAGCATTCTCCAAGAAATATCAAATTATCGTTGTAGTAAAAGGCGCCTATAGCTTAATTGTTTTAGAGGATAAAATATATATTAATTCTACAGGAAATCCTGGTTTGGCAACCGCCGGAACTGGTGATGTGTTGACGGGAATTATTACGGGATTAATTGCACAAGGCTATGATGCACTTGCAGCTTCGGTTTTTGGATTGTATTTGCATGGAAAAGCGGCAGATATAGCTGTGGAAAGCTTGGGTTATGAAGCCATGACGGCTTCACGTGTGATAGATTGTTTAGGTGATTCTTATATCGATTTGTTTGCAAAGCCTGAACAGCCACCACAACCAAAAGCGGAAGAGAAAAAAGACCATAAAACGTCAGATTCCAAAAACAACAAATAAAAAAAAGAGTCGCAAATTTTTGCGACTCTTTAAAGTTTAAACACAGCTCTGAATTTAAATATTCAATGTCGTTAAAAGAGTTCTTAATTCATCACTTGAAGGTCTTGGAGCATCTGGTGACACTACATTTCCTGCGGGATCAATTAAAATAAAACGCGGAATACCATTTATTTTATATGCCTGAATGAACTCTGTTTGCCAACCTTTTGGCGCAAAAATTTGAATTCCTCCCAGTTCTTTATCAGCAATCATAGCTTTCCAATCTTCACGAGCTTTATCCCAAGAACCACCATGACTTCTATCATCATCAATAGAAAGACTCACAAACTGGATATCTTTTCCGTGATATTCCTTTTCAATTTCTTTTAAGAATGGAATTTCAGCTTTACAAGGGCCACACCAGGTTGCCCAAACATCAATATACACATACTTTCCAGCTAAATCAGATAATGAAGTTGTTGTGCCATCATAGTTTTCATAATCGCTAAATGTTGGTGAAGGCGTACCTTTTGGGAATTCATTTTTTAATGCTATACTGGAACCAATGAATGATTTGTAAGATTCCATCATAGGCTCCAAAGATTTATTAGCGCTATTAGTTATAGACGTATCAATAGCCTTATTAGAATTATAAAAATTAGCCAACTCCGTTTTTATCTCATTAAGCTTCATCTCTAAAGTATCCATAGTAGATATTTTACTTAAAGCTTCAAAATTTATTAACTGCTCTTCTTTTAAAGATTTTTCAGCTAAAAAATTACTATGTTCAGCACCAGTTCCTGTATATTTAATGGTTTCGTCAAACATTTTGGTATCAATAGTCATATCAATTTCAAAACCATTTTTTAAATAAATAGATGTCGATTCGGCACCATCAAATAAGTTGTAAATTCCAGCCTCTACTTTTAAGGTGTCACTAAACGTACCATCTGCATTTACAGATATTGTTTTAGAATAATCTTGAGCTCTCAAAAGTAGTGAGTCACTGTTCATATTGGTTATTTTTCCAGAAAAAGTCACATAATCTTTAGGTACTTTTTCTTCTTCTTTGCAGGCAAATATGGATAATACTGCAGCAAAAATTAATATTTTTTTCATCGTTTTATTTAGTTTGTTCAATCAAAAATAGAATATTATCATGAATATTAAATGAAATATCACGAATTGTTTGCATACTAATTATTGAATGTGGAATTTTGGCATAACTTTTATAACCATGAGAACAACCCATTATATTTCGCAAGAAACTATTGATTTAGAATCTATTTCAACTATTCTAAATGAAGATAAAATTTTGGCATTATCTGATAATTCGGTTCAGAAAATTCAAAATTGCCGTGATTATTTGAACGAAAAACTTAAAAGTCAAGATGAGCCCATCTACGGTATAAACACGGGATTTGGTTCGTTATATAATGTTAAAATTTCGAAAGAAAACTTAACCAAGCTTCAAGAAAACTTGGTTATGTCGCATGCCTGCGGAACGGGAGAATTAGTTCCAAAAGCTATTATAAAATTGATGTTGTTGTTAAAGGTTCAGTCCTTAAGTTATGGACATAGTGGTGTGCAATTGGAAACAGCCCAACGCTTGCTGGATTTTTACAATAATGATATTTTACCTGTTGTTTACACACAAGGATCTTTGGGTGCTTCGGGCGATTTAGCACCTTTAGCGCATTTGGCTTTACCATTAATTGGAAAAGGAAATGTTTATTATGAAGACGCCGTTTGCACATCAGAATCTATATTAAAGAAATTTAATTGGAAACCCATAACCTTGCAATCTAAAGAAGGTTTAGCCTTATTGAACGGCACGCAATTTATGACTGCTTATGGGATTCATTTACTAATGAAATCGTATAAACTATCCTATTTAGCAGATTTGGTTGGAAGCACATCTTTAGAGGCTTTTGATGGTAGGATAGAACCATTTAATGAACTGGTACATTTTGTTCGTCCACACAAAGGCCAATTAAAAACGGCAGAGCGTATTCGTGAGTTTTTACAGGATAGTGAATTAATCACACAACAAAAACAACATGTTCAAGATCCGTATTCCTTTAGATGTATGCCACAAGTGCATGGCGCAACAAAGGATACATTAGATTTTGTACGAAAAACATTTATTACTGAAATTAATTCGGTGACCGATAATCCTAATATATTTAGTCAAGAAGATTTGATAATTTCCGGCGGCAATTTCCATGGACAACCATTAGCGCTATCTTTAGATTATTTAAAAATAGCCATGGCGGAATTAGGAAATATTTCTGAAAGACGCGTATTTCAACTTGTTTCAGGATTACGAGGTTTGCCTACATTTTTGGTGGACAATCCAGGTTTAAATTCTGGTTTTATGATTCCGCAATATACAGCGGCTAGTATTGTAAGTGCTAATAAACAATTGGCAAGTCCAGCAAGTATTGATAGTATTGTATCCAGTAATGGTCAAGAAGATCATGTGAGTATGGGAGCTAATGCAGCTACGCAAGCTTACATTTTAATCCAAAATGTAGAACGTATTTTAGCTATTGAATTATTTAATGCATCACAAGCCTTATATTTCCGATCACCTTTGAAATCGTCTGAATTTATAGAGTCTGTGCTATCTGCTTATCGCGAGGATGTTTCGTTTGTTTCGGACGATCGGGAATTGCATATTGATATTCAGAATTCCATTTTATTTTTAAATAATCTACAAATTGACGATCAAGAAATCTACTCATAAACTACTTTAATTGTGTTTATTGGTAAACTGATTTGGCTTTCAGTATATTTTGATTTAATGAACTAGGTTTATGCTAATGCATTAAACTTTGGCTAAAGAAATCTGTGAAAACGACGAAGCCCTAATTTATTGACATAATTGGTCAGCCCAAGATTTTGCCTCTTCTAAATAAGTGAATTTTTTAAACGGAATGCTTATAAAAGCGCTTTCAAAATCGGTATTATCTATATTAACCGAATCGCCTAAAACAACAGCAAAACCCGCTAAATTTTTAATTTTGGATGTTTGGATATAGATGTTTGGATCTACGGAATATGAATTTTTTCGGTGTGTGATATAAACAAACTTTTTATCATCATAATGTACTTTGGCAATATTAATAAGTTCGGTGTTTAAATCTACAGAAACCGTAATACCTTCATTCATGACGGCAATCATGTAATTATCGTGAAACGTTATTTCACCATGTGGATATTTTCTGACGATAGGCATATTTAAATATACTGAAAATTTGAGACACTAAAAAACTCCGCAAATGTAAGCGGAGTTTTTCAATTAAAGTATAAAAACCATTAAGATTCTGTTTTCTTTTTATTGGACTCAATTTTTATGGTTAATTCATTGGTCTTGGAATCCAAATCCATAGAGATTTTATCACCTTCTGCTATTTTAGAAGTTATAATTTTTTCGGCCAAAGCATCTTCAATATACTTCTGAATAGCACGTTTTAAGGGTCTGGCGCCATATTGTTTATCAAAACCTTTGTCAGCAATATAATCTTTAGCAGCTTGGCTTAATTTAAGGGTGTAACCAATATCTTTGATACGAAGAATTAATTGTTCCAATTCAATATCAATAATTTTAGATATATCTTCTTTTTCAAGCGCATTAAAAACAACTACATCATCAATTCTATTTAGAAACTCGGGAGCGAATGCTTTTTTTAAGGCATTTTCAATAACGCTTCTGGCATTGGCATCTTCCTGAAGTTTTTGAGAAGCTGTTCCAAAGCCGACACCAGTTCCAAAATCTTTCAATTTACGTGAACCAATATTAGAGGTCATAATAATAATGGTATTTCTGAAATCAATTTTACGACCTAAACTATCAGTTAAATACCCATCATCTAATACTTGCAGTAGCATATTAAACACATCTGGATGCGCTTTTTCTATTTCATCAAGAAGCACAACTGCATACGGTTTACGTCTAATTTTCTCGGTTAATTGCCCACCTTCCTCGTAGCCTACGTATCCTGGAGGCGCTCCAACTAATCGAGATATAGCGAATTTTTCCATGTATTCACTCATGTCAATTCGAACAAGGGAATCCACACTATCAAATAATTCTTTGGAAAGCACTTTAGCCAATTGCGTTTTACCAACACCTGTCTGACCTAAAAATATAAACGAACCAATTGGTTTATTAGGATCTTTTAAGCCAGCACGATTACGCTGAATGGCTCTAACCACTTTAGCAACCGCATCATCCTGACCTATAACTTTACCTTTAATAAGTTCCGGTAAAATAGCGAGTTTATTACTTTCGGTTTGTGCAATTCTGTTAACAGGAATTCCCGTCATCATAGAAACAACGTCTGCTACGTTGTCTTCCGTAACGGCTACACGATGTAATTTGGTTTCTTCTTCCCATTTTTCTTGGGCAATAGCTAATTCTTTTTCAAGTCGTTTTTCGTCATCACGCAATTTAGCCGCTTCTTCATATTTTTGCTTTTTAACAACAGATGATTTTGTTTCTTTAACCGCTTCTAACTGTGCTTCCAGTTCAATAATCTGATCTGGAACATTAATATTTGTAATATGAACGCGTGAACCAGCTTCATCTAAAGCATCAATAGCCTTGTCTGGTAAAAACCGATCCGTCATATAACGATTGGTTAGTTTAACACAGGCTTCAATGGCTTCTGGTGAATATTCAACATTATGATGTGTCTCGTATTTTTCTTTAATATTATTTAAAATTTCAATGGTTTCTGGGACCGTTGTAGGTTCCACAATAACCTTTTGAAAACGACGTTCTAAAGCGCCATCTTTTTCAATATACTGACGGTATTCATCAAGCGTTGTGGCACCTACGCATTGAATTTCGCCTCTAGCAAGAGCAGGTTTAAACATATTGGAAGCATCTAAACTTCCAGTGGCACCACCAGCACCAACAATTGTGTGAATTTCATCAATAAAGAGAATGATGTCATCATTTTTTTCTAACTCGTTCATGACGGCTTTCATACGCTCTTCAAACTGGCCACGATACTTGGTTCCTGCCACTAAACTCGCTAAATCAAGTGTTACAACACGTTTATTAAATAATATTCTAGATACTTTTCGTTTAACAATTCTATTAGCCAAACCTTCCGCAATGGCTGATTTACCAACACCTGGCTCACCAATTAAAAGCGGATTGTTTTTCTTTCGTCGACTTAAAATTTGAGATACACGTTCTATTTCTTTTTCACGACCAACAACAGGGTCTAATTTACCTTCTTCTGCCATGGCAGTTAAATCGCGTCCAAAATTGTCTAAAACGGGTGTTTTAGACTTTTTATTCGTTTTACCACTAGGTGTATTAAATAAATTATCTTTTGATGTGTCGTCATCCGAAGTCGAATCGTCATCTTGAAAAGATTCCGATTTCGGCTCTCCTGTAATGTCAGGATAATTCTCGTCGTTTGTTATCATAAACTTAAACTGTTCTTTTACGTTATCATAGTCCACTTTCAGCTTATTTAAAAGCTTGGTTGTGGGATCGTTGTCATTTCTTAAAATACACAAGAGCAAATGGGCTGTATTAATAGAATTACTTTGAAAAAGTTTGGCTTCTAAAAATGTTGTTTTTAAAGCTCTTTCAGCTTGCCTGGTAAGGTGTAGATTTTTTTTATTATTGGAAGTTACTGCCAAATTAGGATTGGCAGGACTTAAAATTTCCACTTTTCGCCTCAAGTGATTCAAATCAATTTCTAAAGCACTTAAAATATGAATAGCCTTTCCGCTACCATCTCTTAATAATCCAAGCATTAAATGTTCGGTACCAATAAAATCGTGACCAAGCCTTAAGGCTTCCTCTTTACTGTACGCTATTACATCTTTAACTCTAGGGGAAAAATTGTCATCCATAAATAATTTCTTTCTGCATTAAATGTACTAAAGATATTAATAAGGACAAAAATCATACCTTAATTAATACCTAGTATGCTAATAGAGAAAAAAACTTTATAAGTTCAAAATATTTGGCAGCATACTTATCAACGAAAAGAGGGTGTTAAATTGTTAATAAAAAAACGTAAAAAACAAAAAAGAAACCCTTGCCATGCTTGATGAAATGGTTATATTAGCACGTTTAGTAAACCTACAAAAATCTAATTAGTATTATATATGGCAGAAGGAGAAAAATTGATTCCAATAAACATTGAAGATGAAATGAAATCGGCTTACATTGATTATTCAATGTCGGTCATTGTGTCACGAGCTTTACCTGATGTAAGAGATGGTTTAAAACCCGTTCACAGACGTGTTCTTTTTGGAATGCATGAATTAGGTGTTAGAGCAACTGGAGCGCATAAAAAGTCAGCTAGAATTGTTGGGGAAGTACTTGGTAAGTACCATCCGCATGGTGATACTTCTGTTTATGACGCCATGGTTCGTATGGCTCAAGAATGGAGTTTGCGGTATATGTTAGTGGATGGCCAAGGTAACTTTGGTTCTGTAGATGGCGATAGTCCAGCAGCTATGCGTTATACCGAAGCGCGAATGCGAAAAATATCGGAGGACATGTTGGCTGATATTGACAAAGAAACCGTAGATCATAAATTAAACTTTGACGATACCTTACAAGAACCAACCGTACTTCCTACACGAATTCCTGGCTTATTGGTAAATGGTGCCTCTGGTATTGCCGTAGGTATGGCCACAAACATGCCACCACACAATTTAAGTGAAGTGGTTGATGGTATTACAGCATATATAGAAAATAATGATATTGAAATTGACGAATTAATTACGCATGTTAAAGCACCTGATTTCCCAACAGGAGGAACCATTTATGGTTATGATGGTGTTATTGAAGCGTTTAAAACGGGACGTGGACGTATAGTTATGCGTGGTAATGCGCGTATTGAAGAAGTTCAAGGTCGTGAATCTATAATTGTAACTGAAATCCCTTATCAGGTGAATAAGGCAGATATGATTAAAAAGACTGCCGATTTAATCAACGAAAAGAAAATGGACGGTATTGCCTCCATTCGTGATGAATCTGATAGAAATGGAATGCGTATTGTTTACGTTTTAAAGCGTGATGCTATTCCTAATATCGTTCTAAATACCCTATATAAATATACAGCTTTACAGTCCTCGTTTAGTGTAAATAACATTGCTCTGGTTAATGGACGACCACAATTATTGAATCTTAAAGAATTAATTCATCATTTTGTAGAGCACAGACATGACGTCGTGGTGCGCAGAACTACATACGAATTGCGTAAAGCTGAAGAGCGTGCTCATATTCTAGAAGGTTTAATAATTGCGTCCGATAATATTGACGAAGTTATTGCGCTTATTCGAGCATCATCTAATGCCGATGAAGCACGCGAGAAATTAATTGAACGTTTTAAACTATCAGAAATTCAAGCAAAAGCCATTGTAGAAATGCGCTTACGCCAATTAACCGGTTTAGAGCAAGATAAATTACGTTCTGAATACGAAGAATTAATGCTAACCATTGAAGATTTAAAGGATATTCTTGATAAAAAAGAACGTCGTATGGAAATCATTAAAGATGAGTTGCTTATTGTAAAAGATAAATATGGTGATGAACGTCGTTCCGTAATTGAATATGCTGGAGGCGATTTAAGTATTGAGGATATGATTCCAGATGAGCAGGTGGTTATAACCATTTCGCATGCTGGCTATATTAAGAGAACATCTCTTACAGAATATAAAACACAACATAGAGGTGGAGTAGGACAGAAAGCATCGACAACCAGAAATGAAGACTTTTTAGAGCATTTATTTGTGGGAACCAATCACCAGTACATGTTATTCTTCACACAAAAAGGAAAATGCTTTTGGATGCGTGTGTATGAAATTCCTGAAGGCAGTAAAACATCCAAAGGACGTGCTATTCAAAATCTTATAAATATTGAACAGGATGATAAAGTGAAAGCGTTTATCTGTACGCAAGATTTAAAAGATGAGGATTACATTAATAACCATTTTGTTATAATGGCTACTAAAAAGGGTCAGGTTAAGAAAACATCACTTGAACAATACTCACGGCCACGAACCAATGGTATTAATGCCATAACCATTAAAGAAGATGATGAATTGCTAGAAGCAAAATTAACTACTGGAAACAGTCAGGTTATGCTAGCCTTAAAGTCAGGTAAAGCCATTCGATTTGAAGAAGCTAAAACGAGACCAATGGGTAGAAATGCTTCGGGTGTGCGAGGTATAAGATTGCAAGATGAAAAAACCGATGAAGTAATTGGTATGATTGCTATTGAAAATCCTCAAGAAGAATCCGTTTTAGTTGTGTCAGAAAAAGGATACGGTAAACGAACTTACATTGACGATCCAGAAGATGGTGAAGCTGTTTACAGAATAACCAATAGAGGTGGAAAAGGTGTTAAAACCATTTCTATCACAGAAAAAACAGGCCATTTAGTCGCTATTAAATCTGTAACAGATGAAGAGGACTTAATGATTATTAATAAATCGGGAATTGCCATCCGTATGGCTGTTGCGGATTTACGTGTTATGGGTCGCGCAACGCAAGGTGTTAGACTGATTAACTTAAAAGGAAGCGATTCTATTGCAGCGGTTGCCAAGGTTATGAAGGATGAAAACGAAGAAGCCGATGAAGTCGTTTTGGATGAAGAAGGCAACATCGTAGATGAAGCACCAGAAACAAATGATGGCACAACTCTTGATAATGATGAGAACGAATTAAATAATGATAATTAATTATAAAAACGAAAAATGAAAAATTCAATTTTAGTTGCGTTGGCAATTCTAGTAAGTACCGTTTCTTTCGCTCAAAAAAAAGAATTACGTACAGCTGAAAAAGCAATAAAAAATAGTAATTATGCTGAAGCCAAAACAGCATTGAACCAAGCAGAATCTATGATGTCTGCTATGGATGAAAAACAAAAAGCCCAGTATCATTTCTTGGTAGCCGAAGCCTTATATGCTAAAGGTACTGCTAATGATACCGATTTGAATAAAGCCATTGAAAACTTATTAATGGTTGGTAGTGATTACAAATCCGAATCAACGGAATTAAAAACTACCATGGAGAATGAGCTTTTAACCAAAGCAAATAGTCTTTATAAGGCAAATAATTTTGCAGAAGCTGGTACCAAATTTGAACAGTTGTACAACGTTGTTCCTTCTGATACTACATATCTTTATTATGCAGCTGTAAGTGCTGTAAGTGCTCAAGATATGGATGAAGCTTTAAAGCATTATTTGGAGTTAAATAAGTTAGGCTACACTGGTATTGAAAAAGAATATTTTGCTACCAATAAAGAAACAGGTGCCGAAGAGGTTATGGATAAAGCAAACAGAGATGTTTTTGTGAAAACAGGATCTTACATCAAACCGGGTGAACGTTTAACTGAATCTAAAGCAGGTGAAATAACTAAAAACATAGCTTTCATTTATGTTAATTTAGGAAAGACAGAAGAAGCTTTAGCGGCTATTAAACAAGCACGTGAGCAGAACCCAACAGATGTTAATATCATTTTGACAGAGGCGAATTTACAGTATAAACTAGGAAACAAAGATGAATATAAAACGCTAATTGAAAAAGCCATTCAACTAGATCCTAATAACGTAGATTTATTTTACAATTTGGGTGTTCTTTCTGCTGAAGCTGGTTATAACGACAAAGCAAAAGAGTATTATGATAAGGTGATTGAAATGGATCCAACCTATACCAATGCGCATACTAATTTAGCTGCATTAATATTAGGTGAAGAGGCTGTTTTAATTGAAGAAATGAATGGTTTAGGCACATCTGCTAAAGACAATAAGCGTTATGATGAATTAAAAGCTGAACGTAAAGAACTTTACAACAGTGCTATTCCATATTTGGAAGCTGTTTTAAAAGTAGATTCAGAAAATTTAGAAGTTACTACAACACTAATGAATATTTATAGTGCTATAGGAAATACAGAAAAGTACAAGCAAATGAAAGCTAAAGTTCAGGAATTAGGCGGATAGTCTTACTCCCGAAAATATATTTTATAAAAAATGCCACTGAATTTCAGTGGCATTTTTGTTTATATTTAATCCTCAATAATCTTCTTAATCACACGCAACTTATGTGTATGAATCCGTTTATCAACATTATAAATTAC
>CBFHJN010000049.1:0-14437 GCA_965655805.1 Flavobacteriaceae bacterium | reverse complement strand
GAAACCTAAATGCAAATCTATATGCAACCGTTATTTTAGACTCCATTTCGCCTGAAGCTACCGCGGAAATAGATATTATAGGCGCCGATTTACAAGCGCTTGGCTTAATAGATCGTAACATAAAAACTGGCATGAAAATCTATGCAGATTTTAAAGGAAATAGCACTAGTTTCGATTTAGCAACCATTGTAGATGAGGGTATTTTTGTGTATGATGATAAAAGTTATTTATTAGGTGATTTAAACCTATTGGCTCATGTTAGAAAAGATACCACATCTGTATCTATAAAAAATAAAATGGTGGATTTATTGTTGGAATCCAATACAGACCCAGAAACGTGGACCAAATCAATAAATCAACATGTATTGAGTTATTTTTATCGTGATGAAGTGCTTTCTGACAGCATAGATAATCCTGTTCATTTAAAGTTACGTGGAAAAATCAATCAATCACCCATTTTAAACGAGGTGTTTTTGGTAAATATAAAAGATTTGGATACCATTGATATAGCTGTAGATTTTAATGAATCTGAACGAAAACTTAAAGCTAATATAACGGCTCCACATATTAATTATAGCGATTATGAATTGGACAGTTTAGCGTTTTCCATGGGTACAGATTTGGACAAATTTAATTTCAATTTAGGTTTTAACGAAATTATTGCAGGCCCATTAAATGTGCAAAAAACGGTCATTACTGGAAATCAAACTAATAATGAGTTATCTCTAGAATTTTCAGCCTATCACAATCAGGAAATCCTAACACAAATTTTTAGTAAAATTACCGGAACAAGTGAAGAATTACGATTTCATGTACAACCAAATAATTTAATTTTAAACAAAAAACCTTGGGATGTTCCGGATACCAACGAAATACTAATTTATGATAAGAAATTGGTATTTAATGATTTTCGTTTTAATAAAGGGAATCAAGCTTTTGAATTTACAGATAAACTCCAAAAAGTTTCTAAAGATCATATAGCTGTCAATTTTAAAAATTTCAAATTAGGTGAATTCTTAACCTATTTAAATCCGGATGATACCCTTGCATCTGGAGATTTAAACGGTAATTTTATTTTAGAAGAACCTTTTGAAGATACCGGAATTGTGGCTGATTTAGATATCTCAAAACTGCAATTCATGGATGTAGATTTAGGCACATTTACTGTAGATGCCAAATCATTAACAGGCGATAGTTATGATTTTGATGCCAAACTGAAAGGTGGCGAAATAGATTTGGATTTAAAAGGCGATTATATTGCAAGTCAATCTGGTGCTAAATTAAATTTGAATTTAGATATTAACCAATTTAATATGAATGCCTTAAGCGGTTTTTCTCAAGGCGAAATAACCGAAACCGATGGTAGTTTTTCAGGAAATTTTAAATTAAGCGGCACCACAAAAGACCCAAAATATCAAGGCCAATTAGAATTCACGGATGCTGATTTTAAAGTAGCTATGTTTAATTCGGCATTCACACTTCAAAATGAAACCCTTAATATAGATAATTCAGGATTGTCAATGACTAATTTTACCATTCAAGACGCCAATAAAAATACATTTGAAATAAGTGGTGAAATAGGGACGAAATCCTTCGTAAATCCACAATTCGATTTGCAAGTAAATGCAGACGATTTTCAAGTACTTAATGCTACCAAAGACGATAATGATTTTCTGTATGGCCAAGCTAGTTTTGACGGAAGTGCTAAAATTACGGGCGATTTGCAAATACCAAAAATTGATATGGATATGACGGTAAGTTCAGAAACTGATATTACCTATATTCTGCCTTCAGCAACCGTAAATGTGGAAGAACGTGATGGTGTTGTGGTATTTGTAAACCGTGAAAATCCAGACGCTATTCTAACCAGAACCACAGAAAAATCAGCCACCATAACAGGTTTCGATATTAAGGCACTATTAAAAATAGGGAAAGAAGCAACCGTCACCATTATTATTGATGAAGAAACAGGTGATAATTTTAAAGTATCGGGTGAAGGCGATTTTAATATGACCATGAATCCAAATGGTAATTTGCGACTTTCTGGTGTGTATGAAGTAGCATCTGGACACTATGAATTAAACCTGTATAAAATTGTAAACCGAAAATTTAACCTAGTACCAGGAAGTCGTGTAACTTGGTCTGGTGATCCTTTTGATGCGAAATTAGATGTTAAAGCCGTTTATGAAGTAGAGGCATCAGCTTCCTCTCTAATGGCACCAGTTTATTCCGGAAGTGATCCTGCTGTTAAGGGTAAATTCCGACAAGTATTACCATTTTTTGTCTACTTAAATATTGATGGGCAACTTATGGAACCCGAAATAGCCTTTAATTTAGATATGCCAGAAGATGAGCAAGGCGCTGTTGGTGGTCAAGTTTTTGGAAGAATACAGCAATTAAATAATCAGGAAGATGAATTAAATCGTCAAGTTTTTTCGCTTTTGGTATTAAATCGGTTTTACCCAGATCCTGGTAGCGATGGTAGTTCGGGTGGTGTAGCATCCATAGCACGCGACAATCTGAATGATGCCGTAGCAGATCAACTCAATATGTTTTCAGATAAATTATTAGGAACTACTGGGTTTGAACTCGATTTTGGACTGAATAGTTTTACAGATTATCAAGGTAGTTCACCACAACAACGCACACAATTGGATATTGCAGCACAGAAAAAATTGTTTGACGATCGGGTTATTGTTCGTGTTGGTAGCGAAGTAGATATTGAAGGAAGCAGCTCAACTGGCGAAGAAACGCCTATTATTGGAAACGTCAGTATTGAATATTTATTAACCGAAACTGGACGTTACCGCTTAAAAGGTTTTAGTAGAAACGAATTTGAAAATGTCATAGATGGGCAAACCGTAGTTAGTGGAATTGCCTTAATTTTCACACAAGAATTCAACCAATATAGCGAACTTTGGGATGCCTTGTTTAAAGGCGAAACCGAAAAGGAAAAAGAAGAAAAGGCCAAAAAGGAAGCTGAAAGGAAAGCAGCTGAACAAAAACGAAAAGAAAAAGAAGCTGCTACAAACAAGAGTATTGAGAAAAAAAAGGATTAAAACGTGCTTAAAGATAATCAGTCCATATTGAAACCGAAACATACATTTAAATACATCTGTATCCTAATACTAATTGGTAGTTTTTACTCCTGCAGTATTACCAATAAAATTCCTGAAGAAGAACGTTTGTATACAGGTGCTAACCTGACCATTGAATCAGATAGCGTTATTAAAAATGAATCGGGTTTAAAGTCTGAATTAGAATCTGTTATTCGTCCAGAACCCAACTCTAAATTTTTAGGCACCTATTTTGGGTTGTATTATTACTATAAAAATCAGAAAGAAAAACCTGGTTTTATTAATCGTTGGTTGTACAAACAGTTGGGTGAAGAACCCGTTTATCAGTCGGATGTTGAAACGTATGAGATAGAAGAATTACTATTAAACCGATTAGAAAATCGCGGTTTTTTCTATAGTCGTACATCTTCATCTTTTGAAGAAACAGAAAAGAAGGCTGCCTTAAATTATACTGTACAAGTGCCAAATCCTTATAGAATGGCAAGCTATAAAATGGATAGCATGCCATCTAGCATTCATGAAACGATGAAAGAATTAGTTTCAGAATCACCTTTTAAAAATGGAATGCGTTTTGATTTAAGTAGTATGAAATTAGAGCGCAAACGAATTGATGATGCACTAAAGCACAAAGGCTATTATAATTTTAATGACAACTTTTTAATTTTTGAGGCTGATACCAATCAATATACCAATAAAAACTTCGATTTATTTCTGAAATTGAAAAATGAAGTGCCTAAAAAGAGTTTGATTCCCTATAAAATTTCGAAAGTAAACATTTATCCAAATCATGAAGTTTCCGATTCTGTTGAGGTGACACCAACACGGTTTAATGAGAAAAATTTTATTCAAAAAGAAACGTTTTTCAAACCCAAATATTTAGATCCATTTATACTTTTGGATGAAGGTAATTATTACAATCCAGATGATTCCCGAAACACAGCCAGAAGGCTTTCTACTATTGGAGCCTATAAATATGTAAACATTCAATATAAGGAATTAGATACCTTGGCGGAAGATAATATGGGGCAATTGGAAGCAAATATCTATTTGTCGCCATTAAATAAACGTGCCTTCCGTGCCGAACTTCAGGTCGTTACAAAATCTAATAGTTTTGCTGGTCCAGCGCTAACCGCAACTTTAAGTAATCGGAATTTATTTGGTGGTGGCGAAACCTTTAATATTACGCCTAAAGTAGGTTATGAAAAACAGTTAGGAGGTAAAAATAATTCTGGAAATAGTAGTTTAGAACTAGGTTTGCAAAACGAACTTATTTTTCCAAGAGTTTTGTTTCCAATAAAAATTAATGAGGATTTTTTCGAATATTCAATTCCAAAAACCAAAACATCTTTAAGTATAGATTATTTAAATAGAAGCGATTTATATACCCTTCTTTCAGGTACTGCCTTATTTGGTTATTTTTGGGATGCCAATAGGTATGTTACGCACGAAATAAACCCAATTTCTTTAAACTATACTGAATTATTAAATACAACTCCAGAATTTGAACAAATATTAGAGAACGACCCATTTTTAAGGCGTAGTTTTGAACAACAATTTATTGCAGGATTAACCTATGCTTTTACTTATAATGAAATGGTAAATGCGCAAAAAAAGCATCAAATTTACTTTAATTTCACCTTTGATATTGCTGGAAACACCATCAGTTTATTTGGGAAAGATGAAGGTCCAGAACAAACAAGTACTTTTTTAGGGTTTGAATATGCGCAATATGCCAAAGCAGATATAGACTTTCATTATCATTTTAATTTTGGCAAAGAACAAGTTATTGCGGCTAGAGTTTTTGGAGGGTATGGGTTGGCATATGGCAATTCGGATGTTATTCCTTTTGTAAAGCAGTATTATTCTGGAGGTCCTTACAGTGTTCGTGCATTTAATATTCGATCATTAGGGCCTGGAACATTCAGTCAAGATGTTGGCACTACGGATGACGATTTTGTTTTTGACAAAACAGGAAATATTAGACTGGAAGCTAATTTAGAATACCGTTTTCCAATAGTTTCTTTTTTAAAAGGAGCTGTTTTCGCTGATGCCGGAAACATATGGAATTCTAAAGAAAATCCGGTATACAATGGCAAGGATAAATTTAATAGTGATTTTTTAAGTGAGTTGGGTATGGGAGCCGGAATAGGTTTACGTGTAGATATTCAAAGTTTTGTAATTCGGTTTGATTTAGCTGCACCTTTTCACGATCCAGCATTACCCAAAGGCGAGCGTTTTAATTTTGATGTAGGTTCACCTATATTAAACTTTGCTATTGGTTATCCGTTTTAAACAAATAGTTTTGGTTAATTTTGGATGTAATTTAGGCAAGTAAGAAAAATCAATTACCTAATAAAAACTATATTTGTAAGAAACCTTACTAATATTAGAAAATCGTAATTGCTTAAAACTAAAATGAGGTGCAATTTTAAAGACGTTTATAAACAAGCAATCCTTTGTGCTTTGTTCTTGGTTATCGGACTTCCGGTAAGTCTTCAGGCACAAAAAAATGACCTTATCCTTAAGGCTCAAGAGCTGCTATATTCTAATCCAGACGAAGCGATTAAAATTGGTGAACATATCTTAAAAATAGCACCAACAGCATCCCATAAACATATCCCTAATTTATTAATTGCTAAATGTTTTTTAATAAAAGGGGATTACGAAAAAGCCGTTAGCTATGTGTTTAGTGAGGATAATATATTAGAGAATATTCCTATAGAAACACGTATAGAAATAAACCTTGTTAAGGCGGAAGTGTTACGCAAACTATATTTAGATAAGCAATCTAATAATTATTTAAATTCAGCCCGAAAATTAGTAAATACCTTGCCTGATAAAAAAATTCAGGAGCGTTTACAAAACCAAATTGCCATTGAGGAAATACAAATGCTATTAGCTAGGCGAAAAAATAATGAAGCCATTCAGATTATTCAGCAAACTGAAAACAGGTTTCAAACATTTTTAAATACAAATAAATCGGAATTACGGGATTTGTATTTAGCCAAGGAGCGTGTTTTTAGCAAATTAACTCAATTTGATTCTGCTGTGGTTTATATGAATAAATCATTGGCATTATTAGATTCTACAATGCCCAACAATTTATATAAAAAAGCAGAAATATATAAAGAATTAGGCGATTTGTATTTGCAACAAAAAGCATTTAAAGACAGCGAAGAAACCTTATTTATTGCTTTAAAGTTTGCCGAAATTATTAATAATCCAATCTTGCTAATGCAAATTAATAGAGATTTGGCTATTAACTATTTGGCAACCAATCAAAAAAATCAGCATAAAGTTTATAATGATGAATTTTTAGTACTGAATAATCAGGTTGAATTAAATGAACAAAACGCCATTAATACCGTTTTTAATTTACTTTCTAAACATGAGGAAAATCAAATTGCGGAAGTAGAACATAAATACGAAAATTATATTTATATCCTATTAGCATGTGGTCTTTTGGTTTTTGTAATTGGACTTTTAATCGTGTTAAAAAGTGAAGGACGAAAAAAACGACTCAAAGAAATAATAAATTATTTAGAGGTGAGTCGTACTAATTTCATCAAATCTAAACCCTCAAAAAATACAAAATCAAAACGTATTACCATACCTGAAGAAACGGAAAACAACATTTTAAATAAACTAAAGCGTTTTGAAACTTCACAAAAATTTCTAAATAAAGATATGTCGTTAGCCGTTTTAGCGGGAAAATTTGAAACGAATACCAAGTATCTTTCTGAAATAATTAATAAACATTATAATGATAATTTCAACACATTTATAAATAAGCTACGTATAAACTATATAATTGAAAAATTAAAGAGCGATCCAAATTACATGAATTACAAAATTAGCTTTTTAGCTGAAGAAAGTGGTTTTTCATCGCATAGTAGTTTTGCTACTGTTTTTAAGGCTATAATTGGTATGTCGCCAGCCACATTTATCAATTTATTGAAAACAGAACGTGAAGAAATTAAAAAGCAAATTGATACTTAATGCGTTTTAAATTGACATATACTATCCTTGCGTCCATGTTATTTTTTAATGTGTTTTCAGCGTATTCAGACAATTTGCAGGAAGAAAGCCAAATTGATAGTTTATTGAGCGCGCGAACAAATGATATTTACGAAAATCCTGATCAATCTATAGCTTATGGTTTATCAATTTCTGAAAACACAGAATATTCAAATATGTTTAGAATTAGAGGGCTCATGCTGGTATCTTTGGGCTATACATCTAAAAGAGATTATCAGAAAGCATTAGAGTATATTATAAAAGCTGATGAGTTATCAAGCGATTCTGATAGCCAGTCTTTAAAATTAAAAATTCTTTTTAGTACTGGAATTCTATATCAACAGCTTAAAATTTACGATAAGTCTATTGCTTATATGGAGGAAATTGAGAAAATAGCCATGCTACCTTCATTACGAGACTCTATTTCCATTCGGTTAAATTTAGCCAATAGTTATATAGTAAAAGGCTTTATATATAAGGACAATTTAAATTGCGATATAGCACAGGAATATTTTGATAAAGGGATTCGCGAATATGAAAACCTGAACACTAGTAATAATAGTGCTAATTTGAGCATTGTATATTACAATAAAGGTAACTGTTACATATTATTATCTGAATATGGCCTTGCTAAAAATAGTTTTAACAGATCAATTGGATTGGCTAAATTAGATAAGGCAAGCAGCTTAATTTCATTTGCTCAAAAGGGTTTGGCTGAGGTTTACACGCTTGAAGGGAACTATCAAGACGCCATAGATTTACTTCAAAAAGCAATGGAGACTTCTAAAAATGTTGGTGATTTAGTTCTTAATTTAGGAATTTATAAAGGGCTTTTTGAAAATTATTTGGCACTGAATCAATGGGAGGATTATCAAAAATATTACGATCAGTATTTAAAGACACAATTGGCCATAAAAATATCGGAACGGAACTCGGTAAGTGACTCCATTGACAAGAGCTCTAAAATTCAAAACGAAAAGATTTTATTCATTAAAAATCAATTCCAAAATCGGATTAAATGGATTATTATTGTGGTTTTTTTAATAATTATTGGTGTTATTTTTCTGGAGTATAAAAACCGAAAACGCATAAAATTACTTCGAAAAAGAGTAGAAACAACTCAAAATATTAAAA
This sequence comes from Flavobacteriaceae bacterium, assembly GCA_965655805.1. Classification (GTDB taxonomy): domain Bacteria; phylum Bacteroidota; class Bacteroidia; order Flavobacteriales; family Flavobacteriaceae; genus Algorimicrobium. The sequence goes on along the minus strand of CBFHJN010000049.1, from coordinate 6,209 downwards.
CAAAACTGGAAATAGAATAAATCTATTTTTTAATTTTATATTATTGACTATCAATAAGTTAACATAAATTTTTACTTTCAAATTTCGGTAAAAGGAAAAGACTTATACATTATATATAGTATAAGTATCCGTATATTTATTTCTGAACAACTAACTGTAATTGTTATAAAATGAGAAATAAATTACAAATCGCTATAGCAAAGATTCCTTTCTTTTCTTCAACAAACCAAAACGATTTTTATTCAAAGTCGTCTAATAATTCGTTCCAAAATAAATCTTTAGTTTCAGGTTTTATATTAGCAATATTTTTGTTGGTTTCAGCTAAAAATTTTGCACAGATAAATGAAACTTTTGAAGGTGGCATTCCAGCCACTTGGTCATTATTTGGAAATAGTGCAGCCAACCAAAATTGGGTGTCAACCGCTGATGGCTTTTTAGGCTCAAATGCCGTTTCCATAAATCCTAGTGCTGATAATATTGGAGACCAAAATACAGCACAATATTTTTTAGTAACACCGCAATTTGCAGTTCCAGAAAACGGTGAAATTCACTTTTTTACCAAGCAAGCCAGTGATGTAGATAATGGTGCGCAATATCAAATACGTATTTCAACAGCTGCACAACCAGATATTAACGGTTTTAATATTGTTTTAGAATCCTATACGGAAACAACATTAAATATAGGTTCACAGACAACCTATGAAGAAAAAATTATAGAATTACCACCATCCATACCGCAAGGATTAGATATTTATATTGCTTTTGTAGCCGTTAACACTCAAAATGGCACAACGCCAACTGGTGATGAATGGTTTGTTGATAATGTATCTATTTTAGAAGGTTGTATTGAAATTGAAGATACAAATGTAACCGTTGATAATATTACAGTGGAAGGAGCAGAAGTAACATGGTCTCATCCAACTGCTACAAATTTTGAAGTACAAGTATTTCCTTCTGGAGGAACACCAGCAGGAGCTGGAATACCAGTAACTGCATCGAATTATACATTAACAGGCCTTGATGAAGACACAGAATTTGATATATATATTCGTGCTGTTTGCGACAATTCAACATTAAGTGCATGGTCAGGTCCCTATACATTTCAAACTTTAAAATTTGGTTTATCTTGTGATGAACCCATAGTTATCCCAGATATTTCAACAACACCATATGTATTAGTTGATAATTTGCAAAATTGGGTAAATCCAGATGAAGTTTACACAACGCAAGGTTCTAATTGTGGAATTGTTGGTTCACCTACAAGAAACTACTTAAATGGTGATAAAGTGTTTTTAACTTATACACCTACTCAAGATGGTTTAGTTACATTAACAACAACAACTGCAACGCTTCCTGGAGGTGGTGAAGATGATCAAAATTGCTTTAATGATCAAACCTCGCTCTTTGTTTATGAAAGTTGTGCAGACGTTGGTGTAAATTGTATTGCAGGTGTAAATACCACGGATCCTTTTGAGCCTAAAAGCATTTCAAATTTATTAGTGCAAGCAGGTCAAACGTATGTTATTGTATTATCATCTGAACTATCTTCAGGAGCAGGTATTTGCTTTGAATTGGAAATATCAAGTCCAACATGTGCACCTCCATCTGATATTACCTATAGTAATCTAACCGAAAATAGCGTCAGCTTTTCATGGGATAATATAGGTGGTTTTTCAGATTCATGGGAATATGTTGTAGTTCCTGTTGGTTCACCCGAACCTACTGGATCAGGAACAACAACAAATACGAATATTAATAATGTTATCAATACAGGATTAGCAACAGCAACAACTTATGATGTTTATGTGCGCTCTATTTGTAATGGTACACCAGGTGTTTGGAGTGCTCCTTCAACATTTACAACGCAGTGTACGGTTTTCAATACACCTTATTCAACCGATTTTAACAACGCAACTAATCAAAATCCGGAACCATGCTGGACAATCATTGATGCAGATGGTGATGGAAATCAATGGGGATTTATTGGTGGTTATGCAACCGTACGTTCCGATAGGTCTCGTTTTCAAAATAATGACTTTTATGTATCACCACAAATTAATTTTGATGGTACACAAAAACGCGTTCGTTTTAAGCATAGAGCTACCCAAGGTATTGCTACATATAGTTTAAAACTATCTACAACAGGAATTGGTATTGACGACTTTACAACGGTATTACTATCTAATAGAACTATAAATAATACCGCTTTTCAAGAAACAATAGTGGACATTCCAGCGGGAATAACTGGAAACGTCAATATAGCATGGATTGTAGAACCCAATACAACCGAAACAGCTTTAAGAGTTTCTATTGATGATGTTTTTATTGAAGATAAACCAACATGTCCAGATCCATTGGATCCTTTTGTTCTAAATGTAACCACCAATTCTGCATGGTTGTTCTGGACAGCGGGAGATGCTGAAACGCAATGGGAAGTGGCTATTCAAAATCAAGGAACAGGAGAGCCTACAGGAAGTGGTACATTGGTAAATAGTAATTTTCCATACATAGCAAATGGTTTAGATTCTGGCAATCGCTACGAATTTTATGTTCGTGCTTATTGCGCTGCGGATGACCAAAGTCAGTGGATAGGACCATTGGATTTTACCACATTATGTGAATCCTATGATGCACCCTTCTATGAAAGTTTTAATGATGACGATCCCGATACCCAAAAATTTTGCTGGAATATTACAGACGCTAATAATGACGGAACACTATGGACTATAGGCGAAGAACGTGCCTATATGCAAACAGCTCCATTTTCGCCACCATCCAGTTTTAATGATTATTTAATTTCACCAGCAATAGTGCTTGACGGAACACCTAAAGAATTAAAATTTAAGTACCGAGCTGATTTTTCATTTTTTGCTGGTTCATCGCGTTTTGGTTTGGAAGTTCTTATGTCTACGACAAACTCAAACCCTGGAAGTTTTTCAGTTATTTCACCACTTGAAATTTTTACAAATTCTAATTACGAAGAGAAAAGCATCATAGTAGAGGGTACAGGTACAGTTTATTTTGCTTTTAGAATTCCACCAGCTTTTTCTGGCGGATGGTCTATTTTGAGTATTGATGACGTGAGTATTACCGATGCACCTGTATGTCCAAACCCTTCTGATTTAGCTGTTATTACAACAACTGCAAATCAAGCCGATTTATCATGGTCACCAGGTTTTCAGGAAACAGATTGGAATGTAGTTGTCCAACCTGTAAATACAGGAATTCCAAGTGTAACTGGTGTTCCAGTTTCTACAACAAGTTATTCTGCTATGGACTTATTGCCAGATACAGAATATGAATTTTATGTTATGGCCAATTGTGCAGCCGAAGGTAGTGAATGGGTTGGGCCAGTAACTTTTAGAACGTCTTGCCTTTCATTTGCATCACCATTTGTAGAAACGTTTAATTCAGATTCAACCACCAAAGATTGTTGGATTGTTGTTAATGATAATGCTGATGGAGAAACATGGGAATTAAACAGTGCTGCCTTCCCTTATGAGGGCGATCAAGCCGCAGCTATGTTTACAGGTACAAATGGCCAAAATGAAGATTGGTTAATTTCACCAACGATAACCATCACCGAAAACCAACGACTTCGGTATTATTATCGTGTTTTTGATAGCTTTTTTACGGAAGATTTAGAAGTTTTATTATCTACCAACGGAACAGGTCTGGATCAATTTACAACGGTACTTTATGATACCGATGACGACACAGAAATACTCAATAATGTTGAGTATCGCGTTAAAATAATTAATTTACCAGCAGGAATTACAGGCGATATTAATATTGCTTTCCATGTACCGTTTTTTGCAAGCACAGGACCATATAGAGGGCAAACATTAGTTATTGATAATGTGAATATTGAAGATGTTCCAAACTGTCCAGCTCCAACCAATATTACACTAACTAATGTTAGTGATACAGCGGTACAAGTAAACTGGGACTCAAATGGAGGAGAAACAGCATGGGAAATATCGGTACAACCTTCTGGTACGCCTGCGCCTGTTGGAGATACAGATCCGAATTATTTATATAACGCAACAACTAATCCGTTTACCGTAACAGGATTGCAGGCATCAACAATGTATGATATATATGTTAGGGCACTTTGTAGTCCAAATGATGGTGAGTGGACAGGTCCAGAGGTTGCTATAACTAGATGTAGTTTTGATAATATTTGTCAATATACTTTTGTTTTAACGAGTGATGCTGGAACGTCTTCTACTTTGGATATTACACAGAATAATCAAGTTGTACAATCTTTGCCATTTAACGCACAAGCTGGAGAAGAGTTTGTCGTTTTTCTGTGTTCAGGAGTTGAGTTTTCAGCCTATTTTAGTACCATTGGTTCTAATCCTGCACAATACGCAAACTATCAATTTGAAATTAAGAATGACCAAAATGTAACCATTTTTACGAGTCCGTTAGGTTTGCCACCTAGAAGAACGGTTTATGAAGGAACCGCTACATGTGGAATCATTGCATGTCCACAACCTACGGATTTAAACATCAGTGCAACGAACCTAATGTCATGGACACCTGGAGGTAGTGAAATGCAATGGGAAGTTGCTGTACAACCGTTTGAAAATGGAACGATACCGCAATCTGGAACTATAGTTTCAACAAATTCATACACACCAACAGCTTCAGATTTTAATGATCCAAATGCTTCAACTTATGAGTATTTTGTTCGAGCCATTTGTGGAACTGATGATGAAAGTTTTTGGTCTGGACCATTTGAATTTGTGAGAAACGATGATGTCACAACAGCATTAACACTTCCTATTAATTCAAGTGAAACTTGTGCTACATCGGGAACTAATATATCTTTCAATGGTGCCACTGCGTCTTCAGAAGCGATGTCTTGCAATGGTGTAAATGGTGGTGATATCTGGTTTGATTTTACAGCAGAATCATTAATACATGTTATCCAAATAACAAACTTTGAAGGGCTATTGCGTGATAACAATGGTGATCTACCATATCACGATATAACCATGACACTTTATAAAGACAATGCTGGAGTTTTAGATGAAATTGCTTGTAGTTACGAAAATGCATTACTAGCCATGTATTCTTCTGAATTAGTAGTTGGCGATAATTACAAAGTAAGACTGACTTTAAATAGTACGGATCCAGATGAATATTTATTTAATGTCTGTATAACTACTCCTAACGATTCTTGTTTGTTTAATTCAGCTGTAAACGGTGGTTTTGAAGAGCCTGTAATAGAAGGCTTAAGTGGTGTGGGAACTATTATTACATCTAAAGTAGTACCTGGATGGCGTCAAAATTTTGATTCCAGAAATCAAATGTTTCTTTGGGAATCTTTAAATGCTCCAGGGTTTGAGCCTTATGAAGGTGGACAATGTGTTCAAATAATTACAGATGGTGATATGGTGATTGATCCGAATGACCCTGAAATTTATGGTCTTTTCCGTGAGTTTGATACTTCAGAAATTACACTGTATGACTTTAGCTACGCGCATCTTCCGCGTTTTGATGGAAATCTTTTACAGTTATACGCTGGACCTCCAGGTGGTCCTTATACTATGATAAGTGAAAGTGCAGGTGTAGTTCAAGCTTGGTCTTTAATAACTGGGCAATATATAGTTCCAGAAGGGCAAGATGTAACCCGATTTGTTTTTAAAGCTGCAGGTGCAGACGAAATTGGAAATGTTATAGATGCCGTGAGCTTTGTAGCCAACAATGAAATAATTACAGAGCCTTTTGAAGTAGATTGTAATAATCCTACCGCAACTGTTGAAGCTAATGGTGTAGGAACTTGGATTGCAGATGAGAATAATCCAAGTATGGTAACTATTGCTGATGCTACAAGTAATAATACATCAATTTCTGGATTTGCCCAACCTGGCACTTATACATTCACTTGGAAAACAAGTTATTGTGAAAACACCCTTGAATTAACATATAATGGTATTGGTGATTTACCAACCGTGGAAACTCCAGTAACCTATTGTTTAAACGCCACGGCTAGTCCACTAACTGCTACAGCTACTGGAAGCTACACCTTACTTTGGTATACACAGCCTACGGGTGGAACAGGCAGTACTACTGCACCAGCACCAGATACTGCAAATGCTGCTACAACCTCTTATTATGTGGCAAATGTGGATACGAATGGCTGTGAAGGACCACGAGCGGAAATAGTAGTTGAGATTAATGATGCAATTACACCAGAA
>CBFHJN010000048.1:0-14524 GCA_965655805.1 Flavobacteriaceae bacterium | reverse complement strand
AAAAAAAAATTGAGTTCTCATGATGTTCCACATGAGTTCGGTAAAATTTTAACAATATATTCGTTGAACTACATAAATATATCGTTCAAATTGATTTTTTTTCTTATATTTGTTTTAACCTACTTATGAATATCTACTGTGAAAAATTGGCTAAAAATTAGTTACAATAGGAATCTTTTATTCGTTCTGTTTTTTCTTTTATTTATAAATGTTTTCGCAATTTTAATCGAAAATGATTTATTGATTCAAGTTACAAAACCAATGTTTATTCCATTTTTGTTTATGTATTATTTAATTAAAAATAAATACATAAATACTGTTATGATTGCGTTTTTAGTTTTTTTCTTTTTAGGTGATTTTTCATCTGTACTCTTCACAAACCCAGAAATGGTTAATTTGTCCAGTCTTTTTTATTGTGTCAGTTATTTTACTTTGGCATATGCAGCTATTTCTAGAATCCGAATTTTCAATATTGATATGGTTGTTGGCATATGTTTACTTTTGGTGTTCTCAATAAATGCCTATCTGATGTATCAGCTGTTTACTATTTTACAGGTAAAAATTTCTGATCCAACTGAAGTTGCACTATTTGGTGTTAAAAGTATTGCGCTTATGGCATTGGCATTTATGGCTTTTGCAACATATTTAAACAAAGACTCCAAAGCATCTATCTTATTTTTATCTACAGCCTTATGTTTTGTATTTGCTGATGTGCTGTATTATATTAGTAACTATTACGTGTATCATTGGAGTTTTGTAGTGCTAGATAGGTCGTTGCATGTAGTAGGTTTATTCTTCTTATTCAATTACATAATTGAGTACAATAGAAAGCGCAAAAAACGCCTAGTTTTGAGTAATAATCGGACTACTGAAAAGGTTATGGCTTAAACAAGAATGGAGGTTCCTTCGCTGGTTACGTTTTTATCTTTATCAAAATAAAAATCTATTTTACCTAAATTAATGCCGTAGCAACCTACTTGGTTTACAAGCAGATTTTTACCGATACTATTTTTTACAATGGTTGGTTTTGGAAGGAAAGTATGCGTATGACCACCAATAATCAAATCAATATGCTTTGTTTTGGACGCCAAACTCAAATCGCTAATTTTATCCGGATTATTTTTATAGTAATAGCCAATATGAGATAAGCATATAATTAAATCACATTTTTCATCTTCTTTTAATGTGCGAGTCATTTCCTGACTGGCTTCAACAGGATCTAAATATTTGGTTTCTTTGTACATGTTTTTATCTACTAAACCAGCTAATTCAATACCTAAGCCAAATACACCTATTTTAATTCCGCCTTTATTGAAAATTTTATAAGGCTTCACCAAACCATCCATAATGGTATTTGAAAAATCATAATTAGCAGACAGGAAATCAAATTGAGCATGTGGTAATTGCGCAAACAAACCATCTATGCCATTATCAAAATCGTGATTACCAATAGTTGCGGCATCATATTTTAACTTACTCATCAATTTAAATTCCAATTCGCCACCATAGTAATTAAAGTATGGTGTGCCTTGAAAAATATCGCCAGCGTCTAATAATAAGGTATTCGGATTTTCTTTTCGAATGTTATCAATAAGCGAAGCTCGTCTAGCAACACCACCCTGATTTGGGTTTCTGCCATCTTCAGGGCCAAATGCGTCAATATGGCTGTGTACATCATTGGTATGAAGAATTGTTATTTTAGTCGATTTTTCACCAGAAGAAAACGATGATAATCCCAAACCACCAACTGTTACGAATGCAGCTGAAGCGGTTGTTTGTTGAATAAATTCGCGACGTTTCATAATTAGTCGTTTTTTAATTTAATAAAGCGGTTATCAATAACCGGATTAATGGTGTCTGTCTTTTTGAAATAATCAATAAACGCATTTCTAATTTTATAATCCAATACATCTAGAGATTCTGAAGGTTGAAAAAAGGTCATATGATCGCCACCACTATACAGATAATCGTTAGTTGCAATGTGATAAATTTTGTCTGGGTCAATAGCTTTACCCGAAATGGAGGCTTCCATGACGTTGTCATTTTTATCTAAAACCAATTTTAGTTTCGCAATAGGATGAGCGCGTTTGGCTTTAGCCAGATAATCTACTAGTAAATTTACCTGACTGCCTTTTATACTAGCCACAACCACAGAGTTTTCAAAAGGCATAATTTCAAAAGCCGTTCTTGCTGTAACGGGTCCTTTAGAAATAATGGCTCGAATGCCACCATGATTTAAAAGAACCATATCAATATTTTTACCTGTTCTCTTAAAAAAAATAGGGTTAGATTGTTCGTAAACAACATCGGCAAACAGGTTTCCAATGGCTGTGTTTAATTCACCATCACTTTTAGAGTATGTGTCTACTGCATAACTCAATACACTGTCCAAATCCTTGTTCAGATGCTCTCTATATGGCTTAATAAATGCTTCAATTTCAGGATCGGCAATTAATGAGTCGCTAATGGATATTTGTTTACCATGAACTTGTTTTAATTGCCATGAATCTTGCTTGCAACTAAAAACCGAAAGGGCAATAATTACGATGAGTATATGCTGTAATTTCATAGATATAAACGAAAAAAATTAATACGCTTTTGTAGGTTCTTTTAGTATCTTTGTGGGAAAGTATAAAGATATAATGATTTTAAAGGGTTTTAAAGAAAATTCTATTAAAAAAAACTTAAGGACGTTACTAAATCGTTCAGACAATAATTCTAAAGCGCAAATAATTGACAGCGTTGGTGTTATAGTGAATGCTGATGAGGTCTCAAATTTCGAGCAATTCAAATCCCTTACTAGTAGTTTGAATATTTCAACCAGTAATTTGCAAATTGTCGCTTTTACGAAAGTCAAAGATAATGATATGTTGTCTGGTCAAACCTGTTTTAACGTAAGTGATATTGGTTGGAAAGGTGCCATACTAAATTCGGAGTTAGCAACGTTTTTAGATACCAAGTTCGATTTACTCATTAGTTTTTATACTGCGGATTTATTGCATTTAAAATTATTAACTGCCAAATCCAAAGCGCATTTTAAAGCAAGTATTTTTCAAGAAGATGACCGTTTAAATGATTTAATCATTAGCACGACTTTAAATGATTTTGATGGATTTAAAATAGAATTATTAAAATATTTACACGTTTTTAAGACACTAAAACATGAAGCATAAACTTACAGGAGCTGGAATAGCTATTATTACACCATTTAAAACAGATTTATCTGTAGATCACGAGGCCTTAACCAAAATTGTTAATTTCAATATTGAAAATGGCATAGATTATATCGTGATTTCTGGAACCACAGGCGAGAGTGTTACCATTACGGCAGAAGAAAAACAAGCCATTATGAAAACCATAATTGCTGCAAATAATAAGCGCGTGCCTTTAGTTTTAGGGATTGGCGGCAATAACACAGCAAGTATAATAACAGAACTTGAACAAACAGATTTATCGGAAATAGATGCTATTTTGTCGGTTTCACCGTATTATAGCAAACCTACACAAGCAGGAATTATAGCGCATTTTGAAGCCATTTCAAAAGCGTCGCCAAAACCAATTATTTTATATAATGTACCTGGAAGAACAGGTTCTAATATGCTTCCGAAAACTATTATTTCTTTGGCAAATTCATGTGAAAATATTGTTGCCGTAAAAGAAGCAGCTGGAAATATGGCACAATATTTACGCCTTTTAAAAGATAAACCTTCGGATTTTATGGTTATTTCAGGCGATGATGATTTGGCATTGCCAGTTACATTAGCAGGTGGATCAGGTGTAATATCTGTTATAGGTCAGGCGTTTCCTAAAGATTTTTCTACTATGATTCAATTAGGATTAGCAGGTAAAAATCAAGAAGCTTATAAACTACACAACAAACTTATGGATATTACGGGCTTAATCTTTTCGGAGAACAATCCGTCTGGTATAAAATCTGTTTTAAACAACATGAATTTATGCCAGTCAACAGTGAGATTACCATTGGTGGAAGCCACTAATGAACTCAAACAAGAAATACGGAATTTTGTTAATGCATACGTTTAAGCGTTAAATAATACTTAATCCTAATGCTTACCGTATTTTAGCTTGTATTTTAGCAAAATAAATATTTTTAAAATCCATTTTATTAACTTAATTTTGCCAACTGTTTAAAAACTATGAAGAAATTTCTTTACATAATTCTAACTTGCACACTTTTAAGTTCTTGTAGCGAATATCAAAAGGCTTTAAAATCTGTTGATGTGGGAACTAAATATACTGTAGGGGAAAAGCTATATAACGAAGGTAAATATGCCAAGGCCAACAAGTTATTCGAGGCTATATTGCCAGTGTATAGAGGGAAGCCGCAAGCCGAAAAGCTATCATACCTGAACTCTAAAAGTTATTTTGAAGAAGAAGAATGGTATTTAGCAAGTTATCATTTTGAGCGTTTTGTTGATGCGTATCCAAATAGTGAAAAAGTAGAAGAAGCCGCTTTTTTAAGTGCGAAAAGTGCGTATATGTTATCACCAGTTTTTTCAAAGGAACAGCATGAAACCAAAGAAGCGGTAGATAAATTTCAAAGCTTTATTAACTTGTATCCAGAATCTGAATATATTCCAGAAGCCAATAAGTTGGTTCAAGAGTTAGATTTTAAACTTGAAAAGAAAGCTTTTAGTATTGCAAAACAATTTAATACTATAGCTGGTTATACGCGCGATTTTCAAGCACCAATAAAGGCCATTGATAACTTTATATTCGATTTTCCGGGAACAGTGTTTCGTGAGGAAGCTTATTTTATCCGTTTTGATTCTGCTTACCAATTGGCCATGAATAGTGTATATAGTAAAAAAGAACAGCGATTAGAAGACGCAAGATTGTATTATAATACCTTCAAAAACTCATTTGCTAATTCCGAATTCATGGGGAAAGCAGACAAAATGAATGAAGAGATTGAAAAAGAATTAGAAAATTACATTACAAAAAGTTAATAAACTTAAATATGGATTTAAAGAAGATTAATGCACCAGTAAATACGACGACGTATAACAGAAATATGGTTGATGCACCAACTGAAAATATTTATGAAGCAATTTCTATTATATCTAGACGTGCCGAGCAAATAAATTCTGAAATTAAAAAAGAACTAATTGAAAAATTAGAAGAATTTGCAACTTATAACGACAGTCTTGAAGAGATTTTTGAAAATAAAGAGCAAATAGAAGTTTCTAAATTTTACGAAAAATTACCAAAACCACATGCGTTAGCAGTGCAGGAGTGGTTAGACGACAAAATATATTACAGAAATACAGAGGAAGACACTCAGGAATAATAGCTATATGTCATTATTAAGCGGAAAAAAAATATTACTGGGCATTAGTGCTGGTATAGCCGCTTATAAAACAGCGACATTGGTTAGAGCTTTTATAAAAGCAGGTGCAGACGTAAAAGTTGTTATGACACCTGCTTCTAAAGAGTTTGTTACACCTTTAACACTTTCCACACTCTCCAAACATCCAGTTTATTCATCTTTTACAAACCTTGATGATGATAATGAAACCTGGAATAATCACGTAGAATTAGGTCTTTGGGCCGATTTACTTATTGTAGCACCAGCAACTGCAAACACCTTATCCAAAATGGCGAATGGTATTTGCGATAATCTGTTATTAGCAACCTATCTATCTGCCAAATGTCCTGTTTATTTTGCGCCAGCTATGGATTTGGATATGTATAAGCATCCTTCAACTTTAGAATCCTTTAAGGCTTTACAAAGCTTCGGAAATATCATGATTCCAGCTACCAGTGGCGAATTGGCAAGTGGGTTAGTTGGTGAAGGTCGTATGGCAGAACCGGAAGATATTGTTGCATTTATTTCTAATGATATTTTAAAAAAATCACCACTTCAAGGAAAAAAAGTACTTATTACAGCAGGACCAACGTATGAAGCTATAGACCCTGTTCGTTTCATTGGTAACCATTCCAGTGGTAAAATGGGTTTTGAAATAGCCAAAGCAGCAGCCAATCTAGGAGCACATGTTATTTTAATTTCTGGGCCAACACATGAAAAGCTAACGCACAGTTATGTTCAAATTATTCCAGTTATTTCAGCGGAAGAAATGTATAGCGCTGCACATGATTATTTTGAAACTGTAGATATCGCCATTTTAGCAGCAGCCGTTTCGGATTATAAACCAAAAGAAGTTGCCACTCAAAAAATAAAAAAGAAAGAAAAAACGTTATCTTTAGAGTTAGCAAAAACAAATGATATTTTAGCATCGCTTGGCAATGTTAAGAAAAACCAGTTTTTAGTAGGCTTTGCTTTAGAAACGAATAATGAAATTGAACATGCAAAAGCCAAACTAAAGGGCAAGAATTTAAATTTAATTGTATTAAATTCGCTTAAAGATAAAGGCGCAGGATTTAAATCAGACACCAATAAAGTTACGCTAATTGATAGTCATGAAACCATTACATCGTTCAATTTAAAATCCAAAGAAGCCGTTGCTAAAGATATTTTAAACGCTATAATAAAACAATTGCATGCATAGAATTTTTGTATTTTTTTTAGTTTTTATATCCCTTTCTACGTATAGTCAGGAACTGAACTGTAATGTGGTTGTAAATGCGCAATTTACTGGTAATGAAAATTTGCAAATTTTTAAAACCCTTGAAAGCCAATTAAAAGAATTTGTAAATAATACAAAATGGACCAAAAAAGAATACGGTTCTCAAGAACGTATAGATTGTGGTATGTTTATTAACATTACAGAATATTCAGGTAATGTTTTTAAGGCTACTATTCAAGTACAATCATCGCGTCCAGTTTATGGTTCCTCGTATGCAACACCTGTTTACAATATAAATGATAAGGATTTCATATTCGATTATGTGGAATTTCAAAACCTGCTTTACAACGAAAACCAATTTGATTCCAACCTAATTTCAGTAATTTCATTTCATGTGTACATGATTTTAGGCTTAGATGCAGATACCTTTGAGTTTGAGGGAGGTGATGCCTATTTAAAGCAAGCACAAACTATAGTCAATTACTCGCAGCAGGAAAATGCAAAAGGTTGGAAATTAGAAGATGGTTTGCAAACACGTTTTGCTTTAATTGATAATTTATTGTCGCCAACTTTTAAGGAATACAGGCAAGTTATGTATGATTATCATCGTTTGGGATTAGATACCATGAGCGAAAATCAAAAAACAGCAAAGACTATGATTGCTAGTGCTATTGGTGAATTAGAGACGATGAATAGACGTCGTCCAAATTCGTTTTTACTACGTACGTTTTTTGATGCAAAAGGTGATGAGATTGAGCAGATTTTTTCCAGTGGTCCAAATGTAGAAATCACTAAATTACTGACCACTTTAAACCGTGTTGCGCCAATGTATTCCAGTAAATGGCGAAATATTAAATATTAAGAAAATTACTCTTATTTTCAGTTGTTAAAATAGTTTCATAACCTTATAATCTAAAAGTCTTGTTAACAGCTTTATCCATAAAAAATTACGCATTAATAGATCATCTTCAGGTTAATTTTAACCAAGGATTGACTATTATTACTGGTGAAACAGGTGCTGGAAAATCTATTTTATTAGGTGGTCTGTCATTAATATTGGGAAAGCGAGCAGACTTAAGTGCATTAAAAAATAGCGAGAATAAATGCGTGATTGAAGCCGTATTTGATATTTCAAACTATAATCTTGAAACGTTATTTAAGAAATTAGATTTCGATTATGATGCCCAAACAATCATAAGGCGTGAAATTCTTCCTTCGGGCAAATCTCGAGCTTTCGTTAACGATTCGCCTGTTAATTTAAGTGGTTTACAATCTTTAGGGTCCCATTTAATTGATATTCATTCACAACATGAAACCATGCAATTAATGGATGATGCCTATCAGTTTCAGGTGATAGATGCACTAGCAAACAACACGCAAGAATTACACGATTATAAAGCTGCTTTAAAAACGTTTAAAACCCTTCAAAAAGAATATCATGAACTTTTGGAGTTTCAAGCCGAAGCTATTAAGGAACATGATTATAATACCTATTTACTCAAAGAATTAGAAGATGCTAAATTAGTTGAAGGCGAGTTGCAAGAACTTGAAGAAACTTATGAAACACTCAATAATGTTGAGGATATAAAAGCGCAATTATCACACGTGAATCAATTGTTTAGTGAAGAGCAAATAGGTGTCATGTCGGCTTTAGTTGAGGCTAAAAATAGTTTGCAACGAATTTCAAATTTTTCAGCAAAATATGAAGATGTTTTTAACAGAATGAATAGCAGTTCCATTGAAATCAATGATATTTTCAATGAAATAGAAACGCTACAAGATAACCTAGATTTAGATCCTGAACAGTTGTTATTAGTAAGTAACAAATTAGCTGTAATAAATACCTTACTTAAAAAACATTTTGTTAGTGATGTTTCGGAATTAATAATTATCAAAAACACCTTATCCGAAAAAGTAAGCGTGACAGAAAAACTAGACGATACCATTTCAGATAAAAAGCAAGAACTTTCCGTAGCAAAAAACACGATTGATAAGTTGGCAAATTCCATTCATAAAAAGCGTTTATCCGCTATTCCTAGCCTAACGCAAGAATTAGAATCTATTTTAAAAGAATTAGGAATGCCAAATGCTAAATTTAATGTAGTGCTAAATGCGTCGGAAACTTATCACAATAATGGTAAAGACGAATTGTCTTTTCTGTTTTCGGCCAATAAAGGAGGTGCATTTAATGAGCTTAAAAAAGCTGCTTCAGGTGGTGAGTTATCGCGAATTATGCTGGCAATAAAATCTATCTTATCCAATTACGTGCAATTACCATCCATAATGTTTGATGAAATTGATTCCGGTGTTTCTGGAGAAATTTCGAATAAGATGGGTGAAATTATGCGCCAAATGAGCCAGAGTATGCAAGTGTTTACTATTACACATATTCCACAAATTGCGGCTAAAGGAAATACGCATTTTAAAGTGTATAAAGAGGATGTGGGTGAGGTTACCCAAACTAATTTAATGCTTTTAAATCACGACGAACGTATTGTTGAAATTGCGCAAATGCTTGGAGGTCTTGAAATTTCCACTTCCGCTATGGCACATGCTAAACAATTGTTGAATTAATACTATCTTTGAAAATCATTTAACACGAATCAACACAAGAAACTATGTCATATAATTTATTAAAAGGAAAAAAGGGAATCATATTTGGAGCATTAGATGAAAACTCAATAGCTTGGAAAACAGCAGAACGCGTGCATGAAGAAGGTGGCACTTTTGTATTAACCAACGCTCCTGTTGCTATGCGAATGGGACAAATTAATGAACTAGCTGAAAAAACAGGCTCTCAAATAATTCCAGCCGATGCGACTTCAGTTGAAGATTTGGAAAACCTTGTTGAAAAATCTATGGAGATTTTAGGTGGGAAAATTGATTTCGTTTTACATTCTATTGGAATGTCTATTAACGTTAGGAAAGGGAATCATTACACCAATCAAAATTATGATTGGACACAAAAAGGAACCGATGTATCTGCAAATTCATTTCATAAAGTGATGCAAACCCTGTATCAAAAAGACGCTATGAATGAATGGGGAAGTATTGTGGCACTCACCTATATGGCAGCGCAACGTGTTTTTCCAGATTATAATGACATGGCAGATAATAAAGCCTTGTTGGAAAGTATAGCACGTAGTTTTGGTTATTTCTTTGGTCGCGATAAGAAAGTACGCGTCAACACTATTTCGCAATCACCTACACCAACAACAGCGGGAAGTGGCGTAAAAGGTTTTGATGGTTTTATTTCGTATGCCGAAAAAATGTCGCCTTTAGGAAATGCAACTGCTTTAGATTGTGCAAATTATACGATAAGTATGTTTAGCGATTTAACGCGAAAAGTTACTTTACAAAACTTATTTCATGATGGAGGATTTAGTAATATGGGTGTTAGTGACGCCGTTATGGAAACGTTTACAAGAGACGAATAAATTTAGTATTAAAAATACTATTAAACGCAATTCTTAATTTTAAGAATTGCGTTTTTTTTTGATGAAATTTCCATGCATTAATATTGAAAATTATTTGTTATATTTAGTAAGTTCATTCTTTATTCAAAAATATGAAAAACAGTTACTTTCTATTTCTATTTATGATTGTTACGTATTGTGTGCAAGGTCAAGTCAATTTTGTTAATCAAGCTACAAATGTTGGACTAGTTTTAACAGCTGGTGATACTTATGTAGGAAATGGCATATCATTTTGCGATTATAATAATGATGGATGGGATGATATTACCATGGCTACCATGGATTCATATAAAATTGCGTTTTATAAGAATGTAAATGGGGTATTTGTAGCTGATAATTTAAATATTCCATTAAATACAGATCAACATAAACAGGTGGTTTGGGTGGATATTGATAATGACGGAGATAAAGATTTGTTTGTCACCTCAAACAATAACGGCAATAAATTATATGTAAATAATGGTGATTCTAATTTTGAAGATATCACGATTAGTTCAGGGCTGCCCACTGAAAATTTGGAATCCTATGGCGCATCTTGGGGAGATTACAATAATGATGGGTACTTAGATGTTTTTTTAAGTAATAGAAGCGAAACTGATGCAGAGCAAAATTATTTTTTTGAAAATAATGGCGATAATTCCTTTACAGATGTTACAAGCCAAGCTGGTTTTGATGATGATAGTCATATGACGTTTTGTTCAGTATTCTTTGATTATAATAATGATGGTTGGCAAGATATTTATTTGTCAAGTGATAAGTATTTCAATCAAAATTTCTTGTATCATAATAATGGCGATGGTACTTTCTCTGATGTTAGCGCATCCTCCGGAACAGGTATTTTTATTGATGCCATGACAACCACTGTTGGCGATTACAACAATGATGGTTGGTTTGATATTTATATTACAAACACGCCTACAGATGGTAATGTATTATTTAGAAATAATGCCGATGGCACGTTTACGGATATTGCTCAATTTTCGGGTACAAAATTACATAGTTACTCCTGGGGAGCCGTTTTTTTAGATGCTGATAATGATATGGATTTAGATTTGTATGTCAGCTGTGAATTTGATGGTTCCAATCCACCGTATCGCTCTTCTGCTTTTTATAAAAATAGAAATAATGGCACGTTTGAAAATTCAACTACTTCCGGATTTGTAGGTGATGCTGCAAAAAGCTATTCCAATGCCATAGGCGATTTTAATAACGATGGGCTTCCTGATATAGCAGTAAGTAATATTAATTATGAAAACATGTATCTCTGGCAAAATCAAACCATGAATACAAATAATTGGTTAAAGGTAAAGCTAACAGGAATTATAAGCAATAGGGATGCGGTTGGCTCACGGATAGAAATTAGTATCAATGGACAAAAGCAATACCGTTATACACATTGTGGTGAAGGCTATTTAGCACAAAATTCAAATACAGAATTTTTTGGACTAGGCACAAATGCAACCGTCGATTATGTTAAGGTAACGTGGTTAAGTGGCACAGTTGATTATGTAGAAAATGTGTCTGCAAATCAATTATTAGAAATTTCCGAAGGTAGTTATAGTTTAAGTAGAGATAGCAATATTGAAACAGAACTTAAATACTTTCCGAATCCTGTTCAAAACATTTTACATCTGAAGTCAGAAAATCCCATTCGTTCTGTCCGTATTTATTCACTTTTAGGTCAGGAAGTATTTAACAAATCATTCAATAGTAGTAGAGTTGATATTAATACATCTAATTTTGAATCAGGTATTTATGTTGCTAAAATAGATTTTGGGAAGGGAAGCGAAACAATAAGAATAATAAAATAGCCTTTCATCACTTTTTTTTGAGTTTTCAGTTTTCTTTAATCGATTAAATTTGTTTTTAATCGATTTGATTACAGTTAGTTTCAAATAGCAATACATTATAAGTATTTTTAGTTTTATTAATCGTTATTAATTTTAAATATTTTATTATGAAAAAAATTACTTTAATGCTTTTCATCTTCAGTCTCTTTAGCACTATTAGCTACGGACAATATCTCACTGAAGGTTTTGAAACTGCTGTTCCACCAGCAGGTTGGACTTTAACACAAGTGAATGCTTCTGAAACTTGGCAAGCATCCACAGTCTTTCACACCGGAGCCGGAGCAGCCGAGGTAAATTACGATCCAGCTCTTGTAGCCCAAGATGAAACATTAACAACACCTGTTATAGACCTATCTTCGGCAACTAATCCTAGATTGATATTTTGGGTCAGTATGAGTTATTTCTGGTCTATTGACCCAAATGAAAATTATGATTTTACAGTAAGTGCTACTGATGGTACAACAGAAACTGTTATTTGGCAAGAAACAGATTTAGGGGTGTTTGATAATTATACTTATATTAAAGTTGAATTGAATTTAGCAGCATATGCTGGCCAAAGTAATGTGCAAATTTTATTTAACTA
This sequence comes from Flavobacteriaceae bacterium, assembly GCA_965655805.1. Taxonomy (GTDB): domain Bacteria; phylum Bacteroidota; class Bacteroidia; order Flavobacteriales; family Flavobacteriaceae; genus Algorimicrobium. Next base: position 2,067 of record CBFHJN010000048.1, on the reverse strand, counting down.
CAGTGGACTTGATGGCGCTGCCTTATATTTAGATGATATACTAGTAGAAGAAACACCAACCTGTCCAACACCAGAAAACAGTGTAGTAGTTCCAACACAAACGACTGCTGATGTTAGTTGGGATGCTGTTGCAGAAGCAACTTTAGGTTACGAATGGGTAATCATGGCTTCAGGGTCAGCTCCAGATGCTGGTACTGCAATAGATTCAGGAACAACAGCAGCTGGCGTTATATCTGATAGTGCTAGTGGGTTAACAGAAGCAACAGATTACGATTTTTATGTTCGAGGAAATTGTGATACCAATGGATTAAGTAACTGGTCAGCAGTGTTGAGTTTTAGAACTCTGGCTCTAGAGCCAAATTGTGCCATCAATCCAACGCCAGCTGATGGTGCTATTGATGTTGCAACTGGAAATGTTACATTTTCATGGGAGGCACCAACTTCAGGGCCAACCCCAACTTCCTATAATTTGTATGCTGGAGAAACACCTTCAGGTGATGATTATGGATTAATTGGAAATTTTACTGATACCAATGCAGCAATAACGCTTACAGGCTATGATACACTCTTATATTGGATTATAAAACCAGTAAATGAAACTACCGAAGCTACAGGATGTCCAGTTTGGAGTTTTACAACTGGATCAGCTCCAGTTGGTGCTATTTGTGAAGATGCCATAGTAGTTAATACAATTCCATACAACACTACTGGAGATACAAGTGCTTATGGAAATGATTACGATAATACAGACGTGCCTCCTTTGGCAGGCGCTCAATTTGCCAATGGAACAGGAAGTGCTTTTTATATTACTGGAGATGATGTAGTTTATGAGTTTACACCAACTTCAAATGGAACTTATAATTTTGACTTAAGTGAAACTTTAGATGATTGGATTAGTTTTTGGTTATTTGAAGGTTGTCCTTTTTCCTCAGTTGTTGCATACCATACTGCAACTTCAGGAACGACCAGAAGTTTACCAGCTATAAATTTAACAGCTGGAACTACTTACTACGTGGTAATTTCTTCATGGCCATCACCACAGTCAACGCCATATACGTTAGATATTACCCAACTAACTTGTACTGGTGCTATTGTTGAAAGTTCATCAACTAATATTGATTGTACAAACAATCAATATTTTATAGATGTAGATATATCTGACATAGGAGATGCTACTGAAATTTTTGATGGTACAAACTCATATCCAATAACAGGAACAGGTATAACCCAAGCTGGTCCTTATGCGTTCGGAACTACTGTTGATTTAACGATAGTTCATTCAGATACAGCTTGTAATATAGATTTAGGAAGCTTTATTGTTAATGGTTGTCCGCCAGTAAATGATGACTGCTCGGGTGCAATTGCATTAACGCCAGGTGTAGTTTTTACCGATAACCCTGTAGTGGGTACAAATATATCAGCTACCACATCTTCAGGTGCACCTGCGCCTGGATGTGCAAGTTATAATGGTGGTGATATGTGGTACTCTGTAGTTGTTCCTGCTGATGGAAACATTACTTTAGAAATGAATTCTAATCCAACTGGTGGAGGAGGTGATGCTGGAGCAGCAGCCTATTCAGGTACTTGTGGTTCATTAACACTAATTAGCTGTAATGATGATGATAGTGATGATGGATTATATCCAATAATTTCTATTTCAGATCCTGCATTAGCTGGTCAAACCATTTATCTTAGAGTTTGGGAATATGGTAATGATGCAACCATTAATTTTCAAGTATCTGCCTACAGCGCAACTTTAAGTGTTGAAGATTTTCAAAATCAAAATCTGTTTTCATACTATCCAAACCCTGTAACTAACTCATTAACATTAAAAGCACAACAGAATATTCAAGATGTTGCTGTGTATAATATGTTAGGTCAAGAGGTATTGCGTGTAACACCTAATACCGTTTCAAGTGAAATGAACATGACGTCTTTGCAAGCTGGAACTTATTTCGTAAAAGTTAAAGTTGCAAATACTATTGAAACGATTAGAATTATTAAGAATTAAAATAGTTTAAATATTATTTTTTTTAAAACCACTCAATTGAGTGGTTTTTTTTTGGG
>CBFHJN010000047.1:0-14527 GCA_965655805.1 Flavobacteriaceae bacterium | reverse complement strand
CGTTTCTTGAATTAATATCTTTTAAATATCTGCGCCTGCCTAAAACGGTTTGAACATACCCATGGTCGCGAGCAAAATCGACTTGTGTTCCAATATAACGTTTCAGTTTTGGGTAGGTTTCATAATAAGTGTCTATCAGTTCTTTGGCTTCGGTTCGGTTTAAATCCGTTTGGTTACTCAACCCAAAAGCCGACACACCATATATAATTCCAAAATTGACTGTTTTGGCATTGCTTCGTTGTTCGCGCGTGACTTCAGAAAGTGGCACATTAAAAACTTTGGAAGCGGTTGATGCATGAATATCTTCACCATTTTTAAAGGCTTCAATCATGGTTTCTTCTTCACTTAAAGCGGCTATAATGCGCAATTCTATTTGAGAATAATCCGCAGCTAATAAGGTGTAGTCTTCATTTCTTGGTACGAATGCTTTTCTGACTTGGCGTCCGCGTTCGGTACGGATTGGAATGTTTTGTAAGTTCGGGTTGTTACTACTCAAACGTCCTGTGGCAGCAACGGTTTGCATATAATCGGTATGGACACGTCCTGTTGAAGGTTCCACCTGAAGTGGCAACGCATCTACGTAGGTGCTTTTTAATTTTGAAAGCCCTCTGAAATCTAATATGTTTTGAATAATAGGATGGTCTTTTGCTAAATAGCTTAATATGTCTTCACCTGTGGCATATTGTCCTGTTTTGGTTTTTTTAGGTTTCGCAACCAATTTCATTTTATCAAATAAAATATCGCCTAACTGTTTTGGTGATGCAATATTGAATTCTTCACCAGCTTCTGCATAGATTTTTTGTTCTAAATCGGCTATATCTGAATTCAGTTGATCGGATAAGGAATTTAAAAAATCGGTATCTAAATTTATGCCTTCTAATTCCATGGCAGCTAAAACTCGAAGCAGTGGAATTTCAATGTCATCAAATAATTTTTGGGTATTGGCTTCACCGAGTTCATTGGTGAAGAGTTCTTTTAATTGTAAGGTAATATCGGCATCTTCAACCGCATATTCTGTTTGGGTTTCTAGAGGTACATCACGCATGGATAATTGATTTTTGCCTTTTTTCCCAATTAATTCTGTAATGGAAATTGGTGTATAATTCAAATAGGTTTCAGATAGTACGTCCATATTATGTCGCATGTCTGGATTTATCAGGTAATGCGCCAACATGGTGTCAAACAATTTGCCTTTAACCGTTATATTATATTTGGCTAGGACTTTAATGTCATACTTTAAATTCTGTCCAATTTTTTCAATGGTTTCATCCTCAAAAAATGGTCGTAACGTTTCAATCAATTCTTGAGTTTTATCTTTGTTTTCTGGAAATGGTAAGTAAAATCCTTTGCCAGCTTCCCATGAAAATGCAATACCAACCAATTCGGCTGTAAGCGGATTGAGACCCGTAGTTTCGGTATCAAAACAAACCGATTTCTGATGCATCAAATTTTTAACGAATAATTGGGTAGCCATTCCTGGAGCAATACTTTGATAGAAATGTGATGATGTTTTGGCTGTTTTTCTGGTGAATTCGTTTGTCGTTTCGGTTTCAGAAGTTTTCGACGGATCGCCTCCAAAAAGCGAAAATTGGCCAGCTCCAGCCGAAGCTGTTTCTTTGGGTGTCGCTTTATTTTCTGGCGTAGCAGTTTTTGGTTCTATAGCAATGTCATCCGATTGAACCGCAAAGGTTTTTATAAAATTATCAATTAAACGTCTAAATTCTAATTCTTGAAATATTTCGGTGACTTTAGCCACATCTGGTTGGTCTAGTTCAAAATCTTTCGCATCAAATGTTACGGGAACATCAAGCATAATGCGCGCGAGTTCTTTAGAAAGCAAGCCTAATTCTTTAGCGCCTTCTACTTTTTCTTTCATCTTACCTTTTAGCTCATGTGTATTGGCTAACAAACCTTCCATACTGCCATAAGCTTTAATGAATTTTTTTGCGGTTTTTTCGCCAACACCTGGTAATCCTGGAATATTATCAGAAGAATCACCCATCATGCCTAAAAAGTCAATCACTTGTTCTGGCCGTTCGACTTCAAACTTTTTCTGAACTTCAGGAATTCCCCAAACCTCATATCCACCACCAAAAGATTTGGGTCTATACATAAAAATATTTTCTGAAACCAACTGGGCGAAATCCTTATCTGGTGTTACCATAAAAGTTTGATAACCTTCTTTTTCAGCTTGTTTAGAAAGTGTTCCTATTACATCATCAGCTTCAAAACCATCTTTTACCATAATCGGGATGTGCATGGCTTTCAAAATTTCCAAAATATAAGGTATGGCTACTTTAATACCTTCAGGTGTTTCATCACGATTAGCTTTGTATTCCTCATACATTTCCACGCGATCTGCACTGCCACCTTTATCAAAACAAACAGCTAAATGGTCTGGTCTTTCACGTTTAATAACGTCTAAAAGAGAGTTCATAAAACCCATAATGGCAGAGGTATCTGTGCCTTTAGAGTTAATTCGTGGGTTTTTTATAAAGGCATAATAGCCTCGAAAAATTAGGGCATACGCATCAACTAGAAAAAGACGTTTTTTATCTGACATGTGTAAAATATAAATTAGAAATTAAGATGTCACCTCGAGCGCAGATGAGAGGTTTTAGTAATATAAAATTTCTATAAAAAGTTCTCGACTGCGCTCGAACAGACAAGCGCTTCAAATCTACAAAAACTTATGCTTTTTTATGCGGCATTTCATTTTCTATTTGTAATTTCCCACCGTTAAAAATAGATAGATGAATACATTCTCAATAGCAATACATGGTGGAGCAGGAACCTTGGTAAAAGGCATGATGACACCTGAATTAGAATTGCAATACAAACAGGCTTTAAAAGCAGCTTTGGATGCAGGTTATAATTTGTTAGAATCGGGAGGAACTGCTGTTGATGCTGTGGAAAAGTCGGTTATGGTTTTGGAAAATTCGCATTTATTCAATGCTGGAAAAGGGAGTGTTTTTACTGCAGAAGAAACCCACGAAATGGACGCCTGTATCATGGATGGAAAAACCTTGAATGCTGGAGCTGTGAGTTTAATTTCAGGCATTAAAAATCCGATTAGTCTGGCAAAAGATGTCATGGAAAAAAGTGAACATGTGTTTTTAGCAGGCGAAGGCGCTATGCGCTTCGCCAAAGAATTGGATTATAAATTAGAAGATGCTTCCTATTTTTATGATGAATTCCGCCATAAACAATGGTTGGAAATAAAAGATACAGACAGCTTTCAATTAGATCATGCTAAAAAGAAAGATTCAAAATTCGGAACCGTTGGAGCAGTAGCATGCGATCAACGCGGAAATATTGCTGCAGCAACATCAACAGGTGGTATGACCAATAAAAAATGGGGACGTGTAGGCGATTCTCCCATGGTTGGTGCTGGAAATTACGCTAATAATAATACCTGTGCGATTTCCTGTACGGGAAGTGGCGAGTTTTTTATTCGTGGTGTGGTGGCTTATGATGTGGCTTGTCTAATAGAACATAAAAGCATGAGTCTGCAAGATGCGTCAAACGAAGTCATCAACAAACGTATTTTAGAACTTGGTGGTGATGGTGGATTAATTGCTGTTGATGCTCAAGGTAATCTTGCCATGCCGTTTAATACGGAAGGGATGTATCGTGGGCAAAAATCATCTTTGGGAGTGGAAGAAATTTCTATTTATAAATAAGAAAATCCCTTTAAAAAAAGGGATTTGTTTAAATTATCTCTTACTACTAACGATCTCTTTAGATTTAAGAATTACAATAACTACAATAATTTTTGGAATAAGTAAGAATGAGATTCCTGCTTTTGCAGGAATTTTATATAAATGGCGCTTCAATAGGTAAAACCGTAACGCCTCGTTTAGCAATATCATACTGATCGCCATTAGAAAGCACATGAACCGTTAAATTCGCCATGGTCATTGGTGTACCAGCTTCTAAAACTTTTTCGTTATTGTGCGTCAGGTTTTTACCATCAAAAACAATCACCATTCCAGAACCAATAACGGTACAGGTATTTCCATTTTTTATTATCATTCCGGTGTCTTCAGCTAAACCAAAACCAATTAAGGTTGGAAATTTGGCAACAGCTTCTGAAATCCTTCCAAAACGGCCACGTTGAATAAAGTGGGTATCAATGACTAATTTAGGAATTAGACCTAATCCTTTTCGCATGATTACAGCACCTTTTAAAAAGGACTTGGCAGCACTACCACCAGCAACCATTTCTTCAGCCATCATCATGGCACCAGCACTGGTTCCAGCAATGACAAAGCCTGTTTCGTTTTTGTAGCGTTCTAATAAAATAGAGTGAATGGTAGAACCGCCAATATGTTTCGATATTTTAGATTGATCACCTCCAGAAAACATGACGCAATCGGCTGTTTGAATATGATTTATAAAATCTGGTTTTTCAGAATCAGCTTGCGATCTGATATCTAAAACCGTTACATCCGTACAGCTTAAAGTGGCAAAGGCGGTTAAATAATTTTCGCCAACTTCTATTGGGATGCTAGAGGCTGTTGGAATAACAATGATTTTGGCATCTATTCCACCCGCTTCTTCAACGACATGTGCCAGAATTCCTTCTTCAATGTAATCGAGTCTGTGAATTTCATCTTCCTCAAATCCTTTATCTTCATTTCCACCTATCGGAATTAATATTCCTTTTACTTCTTGCATACCTTATAATTTGCTATTAATGTATGATTATATAAAATCAGACTGCAAAACTAAACTTATTTAGTTAAAAAATTCTATATTTATCACTATTCATTTTCCAACCTAAATAACACTTTACATGAAAATAAGAGAAATTAATGCCATGAGAGGACCAAATTTTTGGTCAGTACGTCGTCATAAATTAATAGTCATGGTTTTAGACCTTCAAGAGATGGAGGAAAAACCATCTAATAAAATCGAAGGATTTTATGAACGACTAACGGCTATGTTTCCAACCATGTATGAACACCGTTGTTCAGTTGGTGAAGCTGGTGGCTTTTTTCAACGTGTAAAGGATGGTACCTGGATGGGACATATTATAGAGCATATTGCGCTTGAAGTTCAAACACTTGCTGGCATGGATGTTGGCTTTGGTAGAACACGCGGCTATGGTGAAGACGGTGTTTACAGTGTTGTTTTTGCCTATATGGAAGAATCTGTTGGACGTTTTGCAGCTAAAGTTTCCGTGGATATTTGTGAGGCTTTAATTAAAGGAGAAGACTATGATATGACTGATGATATTCAGCACATGCGCGAATTACGTGAAAATGAGCGTTTGGGACCAAGTACAGGCTCTATTGTTGAAGAAGCGGAAGCGCGTGGTATTCCTTGGATTCGACTCAATAAATATTCCTTATGTCAATTAGGATATGGTGCTAATCAGAAACGTATTCAAGCAACAGTTACTTCTGAAACAAGTAGTATTGGTGTGGAATTAGCATGTGATAAAGAAGATACGAAGTTTTTATTAGAACAAGCGGAAGTGGAAGTGCCAAAAGGTGATATTATTCGTCGCGAACGGAGTTTGGAAGATGCTTGTAATTATGTTGGCTATCCTTTGGTTATAAAGCCTATTGATGGCAATCACGGTCGCGGCATTACGGTTGATATTCAAAATTATGAGGATGCTTTAGTCGCTTTTCATCATGCCAAAGATAGCTCTAAAAGTGGTGCTATAATTGTTGAGAAATTTATTACAGGAGAAGATTACCGATTATTAGTCATAAATAATAAATTGGTTGCTGCAGCCAAACGAACGCCTGCGCATGTAATTGGTGATGGTAAATCTACTGTTCAAGAACTGGTAGATAAAGTAAATGAAGACCCAAGACGTGGTTATGGTCATGAAAATGTGTTAACCCAAATTACGATAAACGATCTAACAAAAACTATTATTAAAGATGCTGGCTACACGGTAGATTCCGTAATTCCTAAAGATGAAATGCTAATCTTAAAGGATACAGCTAATTTAAGCACAGGGGGAACTGCAGAAGATGTCACCGATATTGTACATCCTGCAAATGTGAGTATGGCAGAACGTATTTCAAAAATAATAGATTTAGATATTTGCGGTATTGATATTATGACAACTGATATTACCCAACCTATTTCTGAAACTGGAGGTGCTGTTTTAGAAGTTAATGCTGGTCCAGGATTCAGAATGCATTTAGCACCAACCAAAGGTTTGCCGCGTAATGTTGCTGGACACGTTATTGATAAATTATTTCCAAATCAAGGTGATACAGGACGAATTCCTATTATTGCAATTACAGGAACCAACGGAAAAACAACAACCACACGTTTAATGGCTCACATTGCCAAAATGAAAGGCTATCGCGTAGGTTATACTACTAGTGATGGTGTCTATATTCAAAATAGATTATTGATGACAGGTGATTGCACAGGTCCTGCAAGTGCGGAATTTGTTCTGAAAGATCCAACCGTAAATTTTGCCGTTTTAGAATGTGCTAGAGGTGGATTATTACGTGCTGGACTCGGTTTTAAAAAATGTAATGTTGGTATCGTTACCAATGTGGCAGCCGATCATTTAGGACTGAAAGGAATTCATACGATTGAACAACTAGCCAAAGCTAAAGGCGTTATTCCAGAAACCGTTTTACCCGATGGTTATGCTATTTTAAATGCCGATGACGACTTGGTTTATGATATGCGTCGTTCCGTAAATTGTAATGTAGCTTTGTTTTCTATGGATGAAAATAATCCGCGAATAAAAGCCATGCAACGTTTAAATGGTATTACTGCTGTTTATGAAGATGGTTATGTCACCATTTGTCGTGGCGAATGGAAAATGCGCATCATGAAAGCGGAGAATATTCCATTAACCTATGGCGGAAAAGCACCATTTATGATTCAGAATGTGTTAGCAGCTATTTTAGGTGCTCATGTTCAAGGTATCAGTATTGAAGATATGAAAGCTGGTTTAGAAACATTTATTCCGTCGGCTACACAAACGCCTGGTCGTTTAAATTTATTTGAATTTAAAAACTTCACTATTCTACTAGATTATGCACACAATCCAGCTGGTATGTTGGCTTTAAAGAAATTTACAGATACTATGGAGTGTTCTGTAAAAGTAGGAATCATTGCAGGAGTAGGTGATAGACGTGATGAAGATACAAATCAAATAGGAAGTATTGCAGCCGATATGTTTGACGAAATTATTATTCGTCAGGATAAACGCTTGCGCGGAAGAACGGAAGAAGAACTAATTAAACTTCTAAATGATGGTATTCAATCAAAAGATCCAAATAAGAAAACAACTATTATTCCTTCGGAAAAAGAAGCTATAACCTATGCTGTAAACAATGCCGTTAAAGATTCACTCATTATTTTGTGTAGTGATGTCATTCCAGACGCTTTGGAACTTGTTCAGAAATTTAAAGAACAAGATGCCAAAGGCGAACCTTTTCATGCAGATTAACCAGTAATATGAATCAAGACAATCCCTATTTCGAATTATTCCAGAAGCAAAAAGCCAATCAATTTCATATTGGCAATACGTCCTACAAAGTGCGTATTGCCAAATTGAAAGCTTTACAAAACGCTTTAGAAAACACCTATAAACAAGACATTCGTGAAGCGCTTTTTGCCGATTTTAAAAAGCCACATTTAGAGACTGATTTAACGGAAATTTATCCTGTTGTAGATGAAATAAAGTTTGCCATTTCTAATATGAAATCGTGGTTAAAGGATGAAAAAGTATCCACACCAATTTCCATGTTAGGCAGTAGTTCCTACATTGTAAATGAACCCAAAGGCGTATGTTTAATTATTTCGCCTTGGAATTACCCAATTAACTTAACGTTTGGGCCTTTAGTTTCCGCTATTTCTGGTGGAAATACGGTAATTTTGAAACCTTCGGAAATGACTCCGAATACCTCCAAACTGATGGCGAAAATTGTGTCTGATTTGTTTGATGAAAATCATATTGCTTTGGTAGAAGGCGAAGTGGAAACATCAGAAGCTTTGTTGGAATTACCTTTTAATCATATTTTCTTTACAGGTTCACCAGCCGTTGGGAAAATTGTGATGAAAGCGGCTTCCAAAAACTTAACGTCTGTGACTTTGGAATTAGGCGGAAAATCGCCAGCCATTATTGATGATTCGTCGAATTTAAAAAAGGCGGTTCAAAAAATAGTTTATGGCAAATGTACCAATGCAGGCCAAACCTGCATTGCACCAGATTACGTGTTGTTGCACGAATCGCTTAAAGCCGAATTTATAAAATTATTTAAAAATGAAATAGAAACGTTTTATTCCGAAAACCCTGAAAGCTCGGATTCCTACAGTCGTATTGTAAATAGTAAACATTTTGAGCGTTTGACAAAAGCTTTAGGCGATGCTAAAACAAAAGGCAGTGTAATTGAATCAGGAGGCAGAACAAATGCATCTGATTGTTATATGGAGCCAACATTAATTAGCGGACTTCCAGAAGATGCAACCTTGATGCAAGACGAAATTTTCGGGCCAATTTTACCACTTAAAACCTATAAAAATATTGAGGAAGCGGTTCATTATGTCAATTCAAACGAAAAGCCTTTGGCGCTTTACATTTTCAGTAAAAAAAATAAAGTGATTGATTTTGTTATTGAAAACACACGAGCAGGAAGCACTTGTGTGAATCACAATTTATTACAGTTTTTGAATCATAATTTGCCCTTTGGTGGTTCTAATAATAGTGGAATTGGAAAAAGTCATGGTATTTTCGGATTTCGAGAATTTACCAATCAACGTTCTGTTTTACAACAACATACCATTGGTGCTGTGGATTTACTGATGCCACCCTATAATAATTGGAAACAAAAAATAGTTGACTTAACGATTAAATGGTTTTAATTGTCATTGCGAGGACGAAGGACGTGACAATCTTAAGTGGCAATGAAAAATTAGTAAAATATTAAATTTTTACCTCACTTCGAGTGTTTCGAGCTTTACGCTCGGAATGTATCGAGAAGTTACTATTCTTTCAAAAAATAATCCGACTGAATCCGTTCATTTACACCATCTTGAAATTTGGTCATACTAAACCACTGGTGAATGGAATAACTGCCTGTTTCGCCTTGCTTGTTAACAGCAATATAGCCGACTTGAAAATTCTTATAATCGCTATTGGGTTTTTTTACAATGCGACTAATGGCTTCTTCACAAGCTTCTTGAGGCGATTTGCCTTGACGCATCAATTCCACCACTAAAAAGCTTCCAACGGTTTTCACCACTTCTTCACCTAAACCTGTAGCCACACAGCCACCAATTTCATTATCTATAAACAAACCTGAACCAATAATTGGGCTATCACCAACGCGTCCTGCCATTTTATAAGCCAAACCACTGGTGGTACAAGCGCCAGAAATATCGCCATTTTTATCAATAGCTAGCATACCAATCGTATCGTGGTTTTCTATATTGATAATCGGTTTGTATTTGGATTCTTTTTTCCATTCTTCCCAAGCCTTTTTAGAAGAATCAGTTAATAGATTTTCTTTTTTAAAACCTAATTCATACGCATATTGTTCGGCTCCTTTTCCAGCTAACATAACGTGAGGCGTGTCTTCCATAACTTTTCTGGCAATAGAAACGGCATGGGTAATGTTTTGTAAATACACGACAGATCCGCAATCGCCATCTTTGTTCATAATACAAGCATCCAACGTCACGTTGCCTTCACGATCAGGCAAGCCACCTTTACCAACGGATTGGTTGTTAACATCGTCTTCTTCAACCATACAACCTTGTTCAACTGCATCTAATGCATTTCCGTCAGCTAAAAGAATTTCCATGGCTTTTGCAGTCGCGTTCGGAACGTGCCATGTGGCAATAACCATGGGTAAAATGGGTTTTTTGGTTGAAATTTTATCTAAAATAGGTTCTGAATTTGTTTCAGCATAACTAATTAATGAGCTACCAACGGCTAATCCAAAACTGGAAATGGAGGCTTTTTTTATGAAGTTTCTGCGTTTCATAAGTAGTTTTTTTTAAAGAAAATTTATTTTTGTTAGACGATAGATTTTCCCAGGTGTTTTGAGTTCTTAAATCCATACCATAAAATATAACCATAGCAGATTATAACAAATAAGAAAGCTGATTTGAACCCGAAGCTATCTGTTAAAAAACCAAAAAGTGGCGGAATAATTGCACCGCCAACAATGGCCATACATAATAAACCAGAGGCTTTCGGTTTTAAATCGCCAATACCTGCTATTGCTAATGCGAAAATAGTTGGGAACATGATGGAGTTGAATAAACCAACAGCCAAAATACTCCACATACTAACCAATCCTGTGGTGCTTATGGAGACACCAATTAATAGAATAGCACTCGTGGCGAAAATACCCAATACATTTCCTGGTTTCATGATTTTCGTTAAATAGGCACCAGCAAAACGACCAATCATGGCACCAGACCAATAAAATGTTACAAATACCCCGACTATAGCTTTATTATCGTTTTCTGTGATGCCAGAATTCAGAATGCCTTCAGCAATCGATTTCATGAGTCCCGTTTCTTTAATGACTTCGGTTAAATTCATATCCATAAAATAATTCACTAAATAACTACCAATAGCTACTTCTGCACCAACGTAGAAGAAGATTCCTAAAACACCCAGCATTAAATTTTTGTTTTTTAAAGCAGCAGAATAAGTTCCTGTATCGTCCTCACTAATCATTTTAGGAAGCTTTGCAAACAGAAAAATACCAGCAATAAGCGCGATAAAAAATGCCAATCCTAAAAAAGGTGTTTGTACAGCCGAAGCTTCTGAAAGTAAATAGGTTTCTTTAGCAACCCCTGTTAACTCCGAGATTTCATCTTTGGTTTTAATGGTGTCACTTAAAATGAACCAAGCACCAACAATAGGTGCAATAGCTGTTCCTAAGGAATTAAAAGCTTGCGATAAATTTAAACGACTAGAAGCGCCATCTTCCGAACCCAAAACAGCTACAAACGGATTGGCTGCGACTTGTAAAACCGTGATGCCTGCAGCTAATATAAAATAGGCTAATAGAAAGATACCGAACATGCGATAAGATGCAGCAGGATAAAAGAGGAGACAAGCTAAAGCCATGGTGAGTAAGCCCAGAATAATACCTTTTTTATACCCGATTTTTGATAGAATATAACTCGCCGGAATAGACAGCACAAAGTAAGCGCCAAAAAAAGCAAATTGCACCAAACCAGCTTGAAAATAGGTTAGTGTAAATAGTTCGCGCAATCTAGGAATGAGTGAATCCACCAAAACCGTTATAAATCCCCAGAGGAAAAATAATATGGTGAGTAAAATGAATGAGGAACGATAAGATTTTTGTTGGTTCATAGTTTTACTATTCCTGGTAAAACAGGAATCTATATTTAATTAATTCTATTTATTACATTCCTGCTTTCGTAGGCATTAATTATTTAATTTGAATCTCATCAATAAACAACCAGCTTCTACCATCATCAGCATAACCTAAATGCCATTCTGGAAGTTCGCCTAATGTTTTAGCAACGACTTTTATGTAACGTGCGTTTCCTAATTTAGTCAGAGATATGGTTTCCATGTCAACTTCGTCCGTTGGAACAGGTTCTTTTAAATTATGAGATAAGACTTCTTTGAAATTTTTGCCGTCATTTGAGGTAAAAAACAAGACTTCAGTTGGAAGGAATATCCAGCTTCTTTGATCTCTTAAGAATGAAACTTCTAGATTTTCAATGTCCTTTTCGGCACCTAAATCAACAATAGCAATCACATCTTTATTTTGATAGCCTTGCCACGTTCCAGTTCGGAAATCTCGTGCACCAACAATTCCATCGATTAATGCATTTGGTCCACCACCATTATATTGATTGGCATATTCCGTTTCTAATGTCAGAGATATGTTTGGATCAATTTCATAAAACTGCGTGGTTATCTCTGCGCTTTTTATGTTATTTTTTTCTGAATAAACGGTCAATATGGTTGGCTCTGAAATGGTAAAAGGTGTTTCATATTTTTTAAATTCAGTTTCACCTAATTTGTAAAAAATTGCAGCTTCGGGATCTACATTTTCCAAAACGACTTCGGTTTGCTCTTTAAAAGCGACGTCACCTTTCGCAATAAATGGCGCAGCCACAATTAGGTGTTCATCAATACTTGTTTTTGGTTCTTGACCAGCTTTGGTTCCCCATTCCGCAGGATTATTTGTCATAGTAAATACAAGTGTTCCACCATTTATAATGTCATCATGCGTGACGTAAGCTCTATTTAAATCGACACCATTTAACGAAACGTTTTCAACATAAATATGAGAATCGCTTAAATTATTTGCGATAATTGTGAATTGCTTTCCGCTTTCTAAATTTATAGATGCCTTTTCAAATAATGGTGTTCCTATAATATAATTGTTGCTTCCTGGTGTAACCGGATAGAATCCCATGGACGAAAATATATACCACGCACTCATTTGTCCACAATCCTCATTTCCTGAAATACCATCTGGTGTATTGGTGTATAATTCGGTTAAAATTTGATGTATTTTCTCTTGGGTTTTGTGTGGTTTATTTACGAAGTTGTATAAATATGCCATGTGGTGACTCGGTTCGTTGCCATGCGCATATTGACCAATTAATCCCGTAATATCTACTTGATGACGACCAGATGTTTCAGATTCGGCAACGAAAAGTTCATCTAAACGCGTTTCTAATTGTTCTTTTCCGCCAAGCAATTTCATAAAACCAGATACGTCTTGCGGTACGTAAAAACTGTATTGCCAGGAGTTGGCTTCGGTGTAATTAAAGTTCACTTCATAGGGATCAAAAGGTGCAAACCACGTGTTTCTAAAACGCCCTCGCATAAATTGCGATTCTGGGTCAAACACGTTTTTATAATATTGAGCACGTTCTGTATAGGTTTTATAATCTTCGGTCTTTCCTAAAGACTTTGCCATTTGTGCAATAGTCCAATCGTCATAAGCATATTCCAGAGTTTTGGAAACAGATTCGCTTTCTTCTTCAACAGGAATAAATCCGAATTCTTTATAGCTTTTCAGTCCTAATTTATCACGAGTAGCCGAATGTTTCATAGCCGTAAAAGCCTTTGCTACATCGTAATTTTTAATGCCTTTTAAATAGGCGTCAGCAATAACCGGAACAGCGTGATAGCCAATCATACAACCAGTGTAATTTCCACTTAAATCCCAAATTGGAATAATGCCTCCTTCGTCATATTTTGCTAGAAAAGTGTTGATAAAATCGTTGGTTCTTTCAGGTTCAATGATTGTATAAAGCGGATGTGCAGCGCGATAGGTGTCCCAAAGTGAAAATACCGTGTAATAATTAAAATCCGTTGTTTGGTGAACTTTTAAATCCATACCACGATAGCGTCCATCCACATCCTGATACAAATTTGGTGCGATCATCGTATGATACATAGACGTGTAAAAATTGGTTTTATAATCTATGTTGTCACTTTCAACAACTAATTTTTCTAGTTGCGTTTCCCAAACCTTTTGAGCTTCGGTTTTGACTTCTTCGAAAGTTTTTTCGCCAATTTCCTCTTGCAAATTTTGTTTAGCTCCAGCTTCATCTACTGCTGAAATTCCAATTTTTATCTCAAGGGTTTGATTGTCATTTGCATCAAATTCAAAGGCTGCTTTTACGTGTTTGCCCTCACCTGTATCATTTAAAAAGGTCATGTTTTTAAATGGTCGGGAAAACTGTAGATTATAAAACAACATTTGCTTGGTTGCCCATGCTTTTGAGTGTCGTAAACCGCCAATTTCGGTGTTAGAATACACGGTTGCTTTAGCATTTAAAACTTCGTCGCGATGTTCTAAATCCAGAATTACAATCTGTTTTTCGTTTTTTGGAAATGTATATTTATGAATTCCACTTCGTTCAGAAACGGTAAGTTCTACGTCAATATTTTTTGAATCTAAACGGACTTTATAATAGCCAGGTCCAGCTACTTCATTGTCATGACTGAAATGTGCGCGATAGCCTTTTTTACCATCAGAACCATTGTTGAAATTAACTTCGTTAGTTGGCATCAGTAAAATGTCGCCATAATCGGAAACACCTGTTCCGCTCAAATGGGTATGCGAAAACCCATAAATGTAACTATCCGAATAATGATAACCCGAACAACCATCCCAACCATCTAAACGTGTGTCTGGCGACAGTTGCATCATGCCAAACGGCATGGTGGCTCCTGGATAGGTGTGACCATGACCTCCTGTGCCAATAAACGGATTCACATAAGCGGTTAAATTATTATCTTTTTTGGCGGCTGTTATCGGTTCTTTATTGGGATTATCGCAAGCTGATAACAAAATAAGAAGTAATAAAAACGAAAGGTGACTTAGTTTTAATTGATAGTTGTTCATGTCTAAATGTAATCTTACTGCTTTATTTAGTGCTGTTTTCTTAAAAAATATTATTATTTAAAAGCTGTAATTTAATTAAATAGATTAGTAAATTTAAAAATTCTAATATACTAAAAATGCAATTCAAGACATCTCTAATTTGTATAGTATTTATGACGGTTTTTTTCAGT
>CBFHJN010000046.1:0-14613 GCA_965655805.1 Flavobacteriaceae bacterium | reverse complement strand
ACGATTATCCTAAAGTGTCTTACAATGATATTTATAAGATGATTTTAAAAAAATCATCTTCCATTGTAAAGTGGATATTCATTATTAGCCTGTTAGAATTTATTTTCTGGAGTATGTTATCTTTTGCGTTAAAAGACAGCAAAAGCATGGAACGCTTTAACTCCTATGACGCAGACTACATTATTATTCCGTTAACCATAATTAGCTATCTTGTTCTAGCCTACTTTTTCTTTATATTCTATAAAAACTACAAACGTATTTCCGTAACTGATAGTGCCAAGTTATTGATGGAGAATATTTTAAAGACACGAAAAACGGTTAAAAACTACGTCGCTTTCAATTTAATATTTTCTATTGTTGCAGTGGTAATAGTGCTTTTTATTGAATTCGATCAAGATCAGGAACTAATTAACCTAGTCAATACTGCAGCAGCTAACGGCAAATCTTTTGAATTTTATACAGCTTTTACCCTTACAGTACTAGCCGTGTTAGCCGTAGCAATTGTGGTTCTGCTTTTCTTTTATTGGATAGTTTACGGTATTTTATTAAGACGTTTAAATAAGAACTACAGAGAACTTAAAAAACTAGACTTATAGTTTAAGATGCATCAGGACGCCATTTTCGCTGTTGATTTAATGCTTCTTCAGCCTCTAAAACTTCCTGTGGAATAACTTTTAAGAACGAAGGATGCTGTTCAATAGCGTATTCTATTTTTTCTACGATTTCTGCAATCGATTCATTTTCGTAATCAATATGTAAAGGTTCTTTAATTTCTATGGTTTGCAAAATATTTTTCTTCTTAACACGAAGTCCTTTTTTATCAAATGAACGCCTAAAACCATCAATTACAATAGGCACAACAACGGGTTTATAGTGCTTTATAATATGAGCTGTTCCTTTTCTAATAGGCTTAAAAGGTGTTGTTGTTCCTTGTGGAAAGGTAATTACCCAACCATCATTTAAAGCGGTTTTAATAGCTGAAATATCACTCATTTTTACTTGACGATTAACGTCTTCTCCTTTAGAACGCCATGTACGCTCAATACTAATAGATCCAGCATAAGCCATTATTTTTGGCAATAAACCAGACTTCATGGTTTCTTTGGCGGCTACGTAATAAATATTCATTTTCGGGTTCCATAGGTAGCCAACGTTCTTTATAGAATCATTACGATTACTTAAACTGGCATTGAAAACATGAAACATAGCCACCACATCAGCAAAATAAGTCTGATGATTAGAAATGAACAATACGTTCGTGTCTGGTAAATTTCTTATAATTTCCGAACCTTCAATCTGGAGTTCATTAAAACCTCTAAAGCGTCTATGTGTTAGACCTCCAAGAATTCTAATTATCCATTTTTTAAGAAAAAGATAATGACCAAAAGGATTTTTTTTAAACAAACCCATATCTCAAATTTACAACTGTTTTAAGAATACAAATGTAATAAAACTGACTGTTTACAACAGTTCTTTTAACAAGTCTTTTATTTCGCTCAACATCATGGCAGTTGCGCCCCAAACAATATGATTGTTCAATTGAAATGCCGGAACCGCAACTTGAACGCTATAGGATGTTGACACTGTTTCAGTTACCACATTAGCATCACTAATAAAATCTTGTAAAGACACCTCAATAATATCTTCCACCTCCTCATCTTGCTTAATAAATTTAGGTGTGTAACGCGCTATACCAATAAACGGATAGACAAAAAAATTACTTGGTGGTATATACACTTTGGTCATGGCGCGTAAAATTTCTACTTGATTTTCAGGAACACCAACCTCTTCCCAAGTTTCACGAATTGCGGCATGTTTAATGGAGATATCCGTTGTTTCTAATTTCCCACCAGGAAAGCCTACTTGTGCTGAATGAACACCTTTATAGGTTTTCCGAAGAATTAAAACCAATTTAGTGTTGGCATGACTATCCGGATAGAATAACGCAACTACTCCTGCACTTCTAGCCGTTTTTATCACCTCTTTTTGTTGTGCTTGAAGCTTTTCTCTAAAAGGAGGCGACATTTTAAATTGTGAAGATTCGGCTGGCAAGGGTATATTTTCTATTTTTGATACCGACTTTAAAAATTCATCAAATTTCATCTATGGCTCGTATTCTTATTTTAAGTTTTTTTATTTTGTTTCTGGGTTGTGAAGATAAACAATCAAAACGAATAGACACAACTTCTAAAACCACAAAACCTAAACAGAAATCCATTAAACAAATAGATAGTTCTAAAATTGAAACCCCTGAATTTCCGTTCTTAACCGACGAAAATGCTATGGAATTCTTTTTAGAATATGAAAAGAAGAACAAAGAGAACAAAGTTAGAATCAGTACTAAATTCGGAAATATTGATATTCTATTATTTGACAAAATTAAATTTCATCGTGCTAATTTTATTTATCTGACCAAACGTGGCTATTTTAATGGCACCCAATTTTACCGAGTAATCGATAACTTCATCATCCAAGCAGGAAATACAGACGATGCAAAAATAAAACGTAAGCGTGGCGATATTGGTCACTATTTGCTTCCACCTGACACCAAACGTGGCTTTAAACACCATAGAGGTATGGTTAGTATGCCAAGTAGTGAGATTGAAAACGCCTATAAATTAGCATCGCCTTATGAGTTTTTTATAGTCCAAAATAAAGATGGTGCCTATCATTTGGATGGGGATTATACTATTTTTGGTGAAGTTATTTCAGGCATGGATGTGGTTGACGAAATTGCCGCTCAAAAAACCGATGATGGCGACTGGCCTTTACGAAATGTATACATTAAAAAAGTGGAGATTTTAAAATAATAACTCATTTGTACAGACTAGGTAGTGTCACTTTAAATCGAACAGCAATTAAACGAACAGCAATTACCACCAGTCCAGCTATTATAAAAACTACGTTATTGTCAATGGGTAGTTTTCCTACCAAAAAATAAGTAAATCCACCTAAAATACAGGCTGTAGCGTAAATTTCCTTTCTAAAAATAACAGGAATTTCATTACACAAAATATCACGAATTACACCACCAAAGCAAGCAGACATAGTTCCAAGCGCTATGCAAATAATAGGATCTAAACCTGCTGAAAGCCCTTTTTCAACACCAACAACAGTATATAAACCAATTCCAATAGTATCAAATAAGAAAAGAGATTTTCGTAAATAATCAATTTTAGATTTAAAGATAATCGTCAAAACCGTTGTTACCAAAATCACATAAATATAATTCAAGTTTAACATCCAACTTACAGGTGTTTCACCAATTAAAACATCGCGAAGTGTTCCGCCTCCAACTGCAGTTACCGTTGCAATAATTAAAATACCAAATGGATCCATGCGCTTACTTAAAGCGACTAATACACCTGAAATAGCAAAAGCTATGGTTCCTAAAATATCAATAGCGTAAAACATGGCTGGAAATGATTAATTTAAAATTGCAAGCAAAGGTATATAATGATAGTAATCTAGTGAAATGGATAGACCACTATTTGTTGAGAAAAAATAATGAGACATTATATTAAAATTGAATAAGCGATTTACACATCTTTACCGAAAATCAATTATTGAAAAAGAACCAAACAAATCAAGAGACACCTAATCAAGTTTGGCATGAGCGATTCACACAACTTTACTGCGTAAAGTTGGTTCTCTGCTTACATATTTTGTGTGTAATAGTTGTAATCTTTTAAAATAGTATCCAGAAATTCCTTATCAAACATATCCGACTCTATCTGTAATAAGCCACAGACTTTATTTCGGATTAACGTAAGGGTTTTAAAGTCGTTATTACGTTTGGAAATCGTGAAAGCCTCTTTAATAATTCGCACATCCTTATCACTCAATATGGTTACATTACTAAAAACAGGTTGATAGTCATCAGTAATATCCTCTAAAATAGTACTCGTAATTTTATGCTTCTGTTTCGCACTAATGACAACGGTTCCTGCTGCCGAATCGCCAACACGTTGTTTTTTATCAGACAATAAAATACTCATCACACCAATAGACGCAAAAAACAACCAAATATCAATTAAGCGAAGCATCCAGCGCACTAATAAATTATACCATTGTGTTGGCGCGCCATCATACCGCACCACTTTTATTTTCATAATCATTTTACCAATAGTTTGCCCACTAAAAAGGACGTGGCAAAGCACCGAATAAAAAAGAGCAGGCAGCGTTAATAATCCTAAAAATCCACGTCGTGTCCAGCTATCGGTATCAAATATTTCAGATACAGAAACCAGATTCTCCATGATAGTCATGTAGGCTATTAAAATTAAGCCGTCTATTAAAAAAGCGACAAACCGTTCGCCAACACCAATAAGTTTATAATCTAAATTGACATTTTGCGCTGTGTTAATTGCTATTTTGCTCATGGAAATGTATATTCGTTTAAATTTTTAAGGTCTATGCGCGAAGCATCATTCGTGAAGCAAAATAAGGAAAAATGGCTAGTATTTGAAAAAGCATTACACAATAATGTTAAAATAAATCCAGACAATTTAGCTTCATATTATATTCAACTTACTAACGATCTCTCGTATGCACAGACTTACTATCCTGACAGTAAGACGCTTTTGTATTTAAATTCGTTAGCATCAGAGGCGCATCAAAAGATTTATATCACTAAAAGGGAGTCGAAAAATAAAATAATTTCCTTTTGGAAATACGAATTTCCACTATTTTTTAGAGCATACCATAAAACCTTACTCTATGCTTTTTTAATTTTCATGTCGGCTGTTTGTATTGGTGTTGTTTCAACTTTAAATGACGACAGTTTTGTGCGTTTAATTTTAGGCGATGGTTATGTTAATATGACTATTGAAAATATAGAAAATGGCGAACCCATGGCTGTTTATAAAAGCGGAAGTGAAATTGGTACCTTTTTAGGCATTACCATTAATAATATTCGTGTTGCTATTTTCGCTTTTGCGGCAGGTGTGGTTTTTAGTATTGGCACCATTTACATTTTATTCAGTAACGGCATTATGCTAGGCGCTTTTATTACATTCTTTTATAACTACGGTATTTTTGAAAAAACATCAACTATTTGGCTTCATGGCACTATTGAAATATCAGTAATTGTTATTGCTGGATGTGCTGGTTTGGTTATGGGAAACAGCTTTCTGTTCCCAAAAACCTATTCCAGACGCGTTGCTTTTATGAAAGGTGCAAAAGATGGCTTAAAAATAGTAGTCAGTGCTATGCCATTTTTTATTATTGCTGGTTTTATAGAAGGTTTTATTACCCGATTAGGAGAAAACATGCACCCTATAATAGCCTATAGTATTATATTGGCATCCTTGGCACTAATTGTATTTTATTACATAATTTACCCGATTAAATTGAACAAAAAAATAGCCTTAAATCTATAAAATCTATTCTGTGGAAAAACCCTATTTAGAACTCCGTACGCGAAATAGTTTTGGCGATATTGTCAACAATTATTTTCAGTTTTTGAAACTAAACTTTAAGCAATACACCAATTTATACTTGCGCTACAATGCGGTAAGTATCATATTAACACTTATTGCATCCTATTTATTAGTTACAGGGTTTATGGGAATGGCCAGTCGCGATTTCCGCTTCGGCATGAGCGATACCGTTAATAATGATGCCTACTTAATTGTTGGCGGATTAGTTTTAGTTATCATTCTTTTTATTACGGCCGTTTTAAACTATAGTTTTTCGAGTGCCTTTGTTAATGAATATGTTGAAAAAGAAGGTGCTGTACAATCGGCAAATATTTGGTCTGCAATTAAAAAGAATTTAGGCACTATTATTCTCTTTATTCTTATTGGCATTGCCATGTATATAGGCTATTTCATTGTATCATTGGCATTGGCGTTTATTCCATTATTAGGTATGCTGGCACAATATGCCATCAGTTTCACGCTAAATGCTTTTTTTGGTCTATCCTTTATGGCTATTTTTAATGGAAACAAATCGGTTGGTGATGCCATTACCGAAGGTTGGTCTTTCACATTCTCTAACTTTATCCGAACCGTATTTTTTGGTTTGGTAATTGGGATTCTGAATTTAATGATTACTTTTTTAATTCTTTCCATTCCAGGATTTATTATTGCTATTTACACCTATTTTTCAGTTCAGAGTGAAGTCGATTTTTTAACTAGCACCTTTGCCACGCTTGTATTTACTCTAGGTTTTGCCATATTTATTTTATCATTTATATTCTCACAAGCCCTATCACAAGTAGCTTACGGCATCTTGTATTTTAACTTACACGAAGAACGTTATAACAGTTTTTTACGTGAACGCATAGAACAAATTGGTGTTAATGATTAAGCTTAAAAAACATAGCCCTTTTGTTCTTTCTAGCGTATTTTTTATAACGCATGCAAGGTCTTTCGCTCAAAATACCATTCAAAAAGATACAACTGATATTTCCGTTAGATATTTTAAAGATGGCTTAAGCGAACGCTATTCTGGGCGTGATTTTAATTATAACATTAACGATACAGGTGGTGTTAATTTGTTACAACAAGTGTTGCGTAAATTTTTCAACTGGTTAGGCGATTTATTTGGGGTTGATATTGATTTCATTGATTATGAAACCATGGAATACATTGTTTATGGGCTTTTAGCGGCTGGAGCCTTGTATTTGTTTATTAAATTTTTATTGCAATCACCTATCAGTTCTGTATTTAAAACAGAAGAAAAAACCATTGAAAACTTCGGATATATAGAAGAAGATATTCAGCAAGTGGATTTTGAAAATTTGATAAAAACAGCTCTAAAAGAAAATAATTATCGGTTGGCAACACGTTATTTGTATTTAAAATCTCTTAAAAATTTAACCAATAAAAATATCATTGATTGGCATTATGATAAAACGAATTCTGATTATTTAAACGAGATTTCTGATGATGGTATTAAGCAATTATTCAAACGTATTTCTTATATCTATGATTATGTTTGGTATGGCGAATTTACCATAGACGAAAACGCTTTCAACAGGAATCAAGCCGATTTTTCAACCCTAAACAAACGCATTAATGGATAAACGCTCTAAAATAGCTCTTTATAGCATTGGTGCCATTATCGTTCTGTTAATGATTGCCGAAGTTACCAAACCAAAAGCCTTAAGTTGGCGAAATTCCTACTCGGCTGCCGATAAAATTCCATTGGGTTGCTATGTGCTTTACAATGAATTAGAAACGTTCACATCAAATTTAGTAGAAACGTCGGATAAAAGTATTTATGAAACTTTAATGGATAATCCAGACTTAACAAACACCACCTTAATACTTATTAATGATTATATAAGTATTGAAGACGAAGGCTCTGATGCGCTTTTAAAATTCGTTGAAAATGGTAATAGCGTTTTTATGAGTACGGGTTACGTATACGGAAACTTTGCAGACACGTTAAACATTGAAATGGATAGGGATTATGATGGCTTTTTAAAACAACCAACCTTTTCCACATTTATAAATAAAAATTTAAAGGCGAATGAACGCTTGTTTGATGATGTTATTGAAAACAGTTATATCATTTCAGTAGATAGCACAAAAGCAACTGCTTTAGGTTACATGATTAATGAAGATAAATCCGTTAAAGAACTCAATTTTATAAGAACACCATTTGGCGAGCAAGGCGGTGCATTTTATATTCATAGCAACCCTTTTGCGTTCAGTAATTACCACATGCTGAATGATAAAGCAGATTATGCGGCAACCGTTCTCTCTTTTACGCCTGAAAACAATGCGATTCTTTGGGATAATTATTACAAAAGCGGACGCAAAGTAATAAAGAGTCCGTTGCGGTTTGTTTTAAGTAATCCCGCTTTAAAATGGACATTCTATATCGGTTTATTAGGCCTAACTATCTTTGTTATTTTTAAAGGCAAACGCACACAACGAATAATTCCAGTTGTTGAACCCTTGAAAAATTCTACGGTTGAATTCACTCAAACCATAGGCGATTTATATTACCAACATGGCGATTATTCCAATATTATTCATAAGAAAATAACGTATTTTCTAGAATTTATTAGAGCTACATATTATCTGGAAACTAACGAATTTAGCGAACGTTTTATTCAGAAATTAGCGGTTAAATCATCAAATACCGTTCAAGATACTAAATCGCTTATCGATTTAATTACCTTTTTAAAATCGAAAAATAACCATTCAGAAAAAGAGCTGATTGCTCTCAACAAACAAATAGAACATTTTACAAAAAACAAGATATAATGGAAGATATAACACAACCTGAAAGCGAAGATTTAAACTTCACCAATAGAATTGACCTCAAGCCATTAGAAGCGCATGTTGAAGCCATAAAAAAAGAAATTGGTAAAATTATCGTTGGCCAAAATGAAATGATTGAATTATTAATAATTTCCATTTTATCCAATGGCCACACACTTATTGAAGGTGTTCCTGGGGTTGCCAAAACCGTAACTGCCAAATTATTAGCACGAACTTTAGATGTGGATTTTAACCGTATTCAGTTCACACCAGATTTAATGCCGAGTGATATTTTAGGAACCTCCATTTTTAATGTAAAGACTAACGATTTCGAATATAAAAAAGGGCCTATTTTTTCCAATATTGTTCTCATTGATGAAATAAACCGAGCACCTGCTAAAACACAAGCTGCCCTATTTGAAGTAATGGCTGAACGGCAAATTACTATTGATAATAATCAGTTTCATATGGAACCACCTTTCTTAGTGTTTGCTACGCAAAACCCGATTGAGCAAGAAGGAACCTACCGTTTACCTGAAGCTCAACTGGATCGTTTTCTGTTTAAAATTAATGTTGATTATCCATCATTAGATGATGAAATTCAAATTCTAGTGGACAACCATAAACGCGAAGATCAATTGGATTATAATACCATTAATCCGGTTTTAAAAGCAGCTGATATTATAAAATACCAAGGTCTAATAAAACAGATTTTGGTGGAAGATCATTTGCTGCACTACATTGCATCAATAGTAAATAATACGCGTAACAATGCTAATTTATATCTAGGTGCCTCGCCACGTGCATCCATTGCCATTTTAAATGCGGCTAAAGCTAATGCAGCCATTCAAGGTCGTGATTTTGTAACACCTGATGATATTAAACGGTGCACCAAAGCTGTTTTAAAACACCGTTTGGTATTAACACCAGAACGCGAAATGGAAGCTTTTACAGTTGATAAAGTAGTGGATCAGATATTAGAAACTATTGAAATACCGAGATAATTGAAACGCATTTTTAAACATATCTATTTAGAGTTTCGGTTTTTTGCTTGCCTGATGGTTCTGGCTTTTCTGTTTCTAATGGCCTATCAATTTCCCGGACTTTTATCAATTAGCATTATGCTTTTTGGCGTTTTTGTTGTGTTGGTTTTAGTAGATAGTGTTTTGTTATTCAAGCAAAAAGGTCTGGATGCAACACGTATTCTTCCTGAAAAATTAAGTAATGGTGATGATAATCCCATTGAGATCACCTTAAAAAATAGTTATAATTTTAACGTTCAATTAAAACTAATTGATGAGATGCCGTTTCAATATCAGAAACGGGATTTTGAGATTGATACCAAACTGGACAAACTAACGGATAAAAAAATAACCTATACATTACGTCCTTTAGAACGTGGTGAATATCATTTTGGCAACCTGAATGTCTATGCCTCCTCACCAATTGGGTTGTTAACAAGACGTTTTCAATTTGCAAAGGATGCCATGGTTCCAAACTATCCATCATTTCTGCAGCTGAAAAAATATATGCTGATAGCGTTTTCGAATCGGATTTTTGAATTTGGCTTGAAGAAAATCCGACGCATAGGTCACACCATGGAATTTGAGCAAATTAAAGACTATGTCCAAGGTGATGATATTCGGAATATAAACTGGAAAGCCACAGCCAAACGTAGCCAATTGATGGTGAATCAGTTTCAGGATGAACGCTCACAACCTATTTATAGCGTGATTGATAAAGGTCGCGCCATGAAAATGCCGTTTGATGGCTTGAGCCTTTTAGATTATGCAGTTAATGCCACTTTGGTGATTAGCAACGTAGCATTAAAAAAACAAGATAAAGCAGGTATGTTTGCTTTTTCAAGAAAAGTGGCTAATAAAGTGGTGGCTGAACGCAGACCGTCACAGATGAATCAGATTATGGAAACCCTCTATAATTTAGATACCGATTTCTCGGAATCTGATTTCTCCAGATTGTATGTGGATATTAAACGCAGCTTAAATCAGCGCAGCTTATTATTATTGTATACCAATTTTGAAACCTTGGATGCCTTACACAGGCAACTTCCCTATTTACAGGCTATTGCTAAAAATCATGTATTGGTGGTTATCTTTTTTGAGAATACCGAATTGGATAAGCTAACTCAAAAAGAATCCAGAAACACCTTTGACATATTTGAAAAAACCATTGCTGAAAAATTTGTGTTTGAAAAGAAACTTATTATTAATGAATTGCAAAAACACGGCATTCAAAGCATTTTAACAGCTCCAGAAGATTTAACTTTGAATACCATTAATAAGTATTTAGAAATTAAGGCTCGAGGAATAATTTAATATGTATTTATTCAATAATCATGAATAAGAAACTTCTTATCTTATTAGCAACTCTAATAACAGGAATTGTTATTTATTGGAATTTTAGATTGGACATTGAGGAATATTTTTTCTCAAAGCATGTAATCTATTGGACACCGAATGTTAAATTAAACTATTCTGACTTTAAAGAAAAAGCAACGGATAATTCAGGAAACAATGTTCACTATTATTATGGTCTTTATTTAAAAGCAAATAGTATTGAAAAAGCTTTTGTGCGTGCGTATTTTGATAAAAATCAATCGGGAATTAAAGACACATTACATTCGGGAATAGATATCGAGATGAAAATTCAAAAATTAATATTTGATTTAAACGAAGTTTATGCTCGAAAATTCAATTCTGAAATTAATAAAATCAAATATAATAAAAAGACTAATTATTCAGATTTAGAAAAAATTGGTTCAAAGGTGTTTTCAGAACTTGAGGCTAAAACTGATTTCATATTTAGTACTAATAAATCTGATGCAGAAATTTTGACAATTTGGAGACCAAAAATAGACTTGCTTTTAAAACAACATGAATAATAATTATTTCAACTTTATATAAATTAATTTACCCCTCAACTATTCCTATTATTTCTCGTTATAAACAATTTACATTCCATCCTAAAAAAGCGACAGTTCAGTTATCTTTCTTTTCAAAACATTTAGATTCCAGATATATTTACACTGTATTAATCTAAAAACCAACAATTATGAAAACGCTTGCTATTATTATCGCCTTTACCTTAACATCATTCATTTCAAATGCACAAGACAGTTTAAAAACCCACACCGTAAAAGTGACGATTGAAAACCCATTGAACGCTAAAGGACATGTATTAATCGGGTTACACACGGCTGATACATTTATGAAAGCAGATGGCGTTCAAAGTGCTAAAGTAAAAGTCATAGACGGGAAAGCCATAGCCACTTTTGAAAATCTAACAACGGGAACCTATGCTATTATGGTGGTTCATGATGAAAATGATAACTTACAAATGGATTTTGAATCCAATGGCATGCCAAAAGAAAGTTACGGAATGTCCAATAACCCAATGTTAATGGGACCTCCAACTTTTAGCGATGCAAAATTTGAATTAAACGAAGATACTGAAGTTAGTATTCGGTTTTAATCCAAAAAGCATATAAAAAAGCGACCTACATAATCATGCAGGTCGCTTTTTCTATTAATCTAAAACGTTTATGATTATACGGTTTCGCTTAACCAAGCTTTCATCATCCAAACTGTTTTTTCTTGCTCTGTAATAAAATCACTCATCATAGAGTTGGTTCCTTCATCACCAGCATCGTCTGTTTTATTTAAAATTTGACGCTCTATTTTTAATAATTCCGATAAGGAATCCACTATTAAACGAACGGCTTTCTCATCTTCAGAAATATTTTTACCTGTTGGCACTTTAGCGGCTTTGGTATAATCTTCAAACGTATGAAGTGGTGTTTCGCCTAATGTTAAAATACGTTCAGCAATCTCATCAACTTTCATATTCGCATCAGTATACAATTCTTCAAACTTCACATGTAAGTCAAAAAAACGTTTCCCCTTAATATTCCAATGAATACCTCTTAAGTTTTGATAATACACTTGAAAATTAGCTAATAAACCATTTAGGTCTTTAGCGATATCTTGAGTTTTCTTCTGGTCTAATCCTATTGTGTTTAATGTCATAATTCTATGTTTTTTAAATTCATTATAAATTTAAGATATAATTATCAGCTTTAAGCATCAATTTTATTGATAGATTTTATATTTTTATAGTCTAAATTGATACCTATGACCATTACGCAACTATATTACGTTTTAGCTGTTGCCGAACAACAGAATTTTACCAAAGCTGCAGAAACCTGTTTTGTTACGCAACCAACCTTGAGTATGCAAATTCAAAAATTAGAAGACGAATTAGATATTCTAATTTTTGATAGAAGTAAAAAACCTATAGAATTAACCGAAGTTGGTAAAAAAATTGTAAATCAAGCGAAAAATATTGTTAATGAATCTTACCGCATTCAAGATATTGTAGATCAGCAGAAAGGATTTATTGGTGGCGAATTCAAATTAGGCATCATTCCAACCATCATGCCAACCTTACTACCCATGTTTTTAAAAGCATTCATAAAAAAATATCCAAAAATAAAATTAAAAATAGAAGAGTTAACAACTGAAGAAATCATTTCGCGTATTAAAGAAGGCCATCTAGATGCTGCCATTGCAGCTACACCTTTGGAGCATGAATATATTAAAGAACGTGTATTATATTTTGAACCTTTTGTAGGCTACATTCCAGAACATCATAGATTACATACCAAAGGAAAGCTAAATACGGACGATTTAGAAATTGATGATATGTTGCTGCTTGAAGATGGACATTGCTTTAGAGATGGTGTTATTAATTTATGCAAAGCATTTAAAAACCATAATGACGATCAGTTTCAGTTAGAAAGTGGTAGCATTGAAACCTTAATCAAATTATCTGATGAAGGATTAGGTATGACGCTACTTCCCTATTTACACACCATGGATTTAAGTGATAAAGCCAAGCAAAACTTACATTATTTTCATGAACCATCACCAGCGAGGGAAGTCAGTTTATTGTACCATAAAAGCGAGTTAAAAATGCAAATTATTGATGCCATGCACAATGTGATTTCTGGTATTATTAGAGGTGCTATTAAGTTTCAAAACGTCAATATTGTTAGTCCATTATCCAAATAAAAAAAGCGACCAAAATTGGTCGCTTTTTTTATTTATGTTTCTAAATAGATTAAACATTGATCTAAATCTGGATTCTGCCGTATTAAAGATTCGATAAATATCTTTAATTCTTCAATTTCGTAAGGCAATAATCTTTGAAGGGCTTTTTGTACTTCTCTGCAAAATAGGCTTGCATCAAAGCTCACTTTATTAAGTACAGTTTTCGTGTACTCGAACATTGCTCTGGCCATTTCTTAAAATTTATAGGTTAATAAAGTAGATTTTTTCTATAGGCATTTATGTCTTTTTGGTTTCTATAAATATAGTAAAAAAAGTCATTGCTTATTATTTGTAAACAAAACTTTAACAGCTAAAACCTTTCTTAATAGCGTTAAAAAAACCGATAAAGCTTTATGCTATTTGCAAATCAAATGGTTTTCAGTTGTTAATAACGTAGTTGAAAAGATTAAAAACGATTGTCGCCATCTAATAAATTACCCAATCCGCCAAGAATACTGCCTTCACCTTTGTCTTTTCCACCACCTTGTGGTGCCGACGCTAACACACGACCAGCCAATCGGCTAAATGGTAAGGACTGAATATATACGGTTCCTGGACCTTGTAATTTGGCAAAAAACAATCCTTCACCACCAAAAATGGTATTTTTAATACCACCTACAAATTCAATATCATAATCAACACTTTGCGTAAAACCAACAATGCAGCCTGTATCTACCCGAAGTACTTCGCCAGGTAGTAAAACACGTTTTGCCATAGTGCCACCTGCATGCACAAAAGCTAAACCATCACCTTCCAGTTTTTGCATAATAAAACCTTCACCACCAAAAAGACCACGACCTAAACGCTTACTGAATTCAATACCAACACTAACGCCTTTAGCTGCGCATAAAAACGCATCTTTCTGACAAATAAACTTACCGCCAAATTCAGTTAAGTCAATCGGTAAAATTTTCCCAGGATAAGGCGATGCAAAACTAACGCGTTTTTTACCTACCAACGTATTATAAAAAGCCGTCATAAACAAACTCTCACCCGTAAGAATTCGTTTTCCTGCGCCTAAAATAGAACCCAAAAACCCTTTGTTTTTAGTAGAGCCATCGCCAAAAATGGTTTCCATTTGAATACCATCATCCATCATCATAAAACTTCCAGCTTCGGCAACAACACCTTCTTGCGGATCGAGTTCTATTTCAACATATTGCATTTCTTCGCCATATATAGCGTAATCTATTTCGTGAGCGTTCATTTTTTTAGTTGTTAGTTGTTAGTTGTTAGTTGTTAGTTGTTAGTTGTAGTTGTTAGTT
>CBFHJN010000045.1:0-14716 GCA_965655805.1 Flavobacteriaceae bacterium | reverse complement strand
ATAGAAAAAGACTTATCCATCAACGAGGAAATAGAAAAAATGCGATTAAGCACCACCTCTTCCCTACTTTCGGGTCGTCGTGATGTGATTGTTATCGCATCTGTTTCCTGTTTATACGGTATTGGAAATCCTGTGGAATTTCAAAAAAATGTTATTTCTATTGAACGTGATCAAGTCATTTCACGTACCGAATTATTACACCGTTTGGTGCAAAGTTTATATTCCAGAACAGAAGGCGAATTTAATCATGGAAATTTTAGAATAAAAGGCGACACGGTTGATGTGTTTCCAAGTTATGACGATCATGCCTTTAGAATTCACTTTTTTGGTGATGAAATTGAAGATATTGAAGCTTTCAACGTGCAAACTAATGAGGTTTTAGAAAAATACGATCGCCTCAATATTTATCCTGCCAACATGTTTGTTACATCGCCAGATGTGTTGCAAGGTGCCATAAAAAGTATTCAAGACGATTTGGTCAAGCAATACGACTATTTTAAAGAAATCGGCAAACATCTTGAAGCCAAACGCTTAAAAGAACGCACCGAATTCGACCTGGAAATGATTAGGGAATTAGGATACTGTTCAGGAATCGAGAATTACTCGCGTTACTTGGATGGCAGACAACCAGGCACTAGGCCCTTCTGTTTATTAGATTATTTTCCAGACGACTATTTAATGATTGTAGATGAAAGTCACGTAACCATTTCGCAAGTACATGCTATGTATGGAGGCGACCGTAGCCGAAAAGAAAATTTGGTGGATTACGGTTTCCGTTTACCTGCTGCCATGGATAATCGACCGTTAAAGTTTGAAGAATTTGAAGCCCTTCAAAATCAGGTTATTTATGTAAGTGCCACACCTGCAGATTATGAATTACAGAAATCTGATGGTGTTTATGTTGAACAAATTATTCGTCCAACCGGATTACTAGATCCCGTTATTGAAGTGCGACCAAGTTTAAATCAGATTGATGATTTAATAGAAGAAATTCAACTGCGTGTTGAAAAAGACGAACGGACTTTAGTCACCACTTTAACCAAGCGTATGGCTGAAGAGTTGACTAAATATCTGGATCGGATTCAAATTCGGTGTCGCTACATTCACAGTGATGTGGATACATTGGAACGTGTGGAAATCATGCAAGATTTACGAAAAGGTTTATTTGATGTGTTGGTAGGTGTTAACTTACTTCGTGAAGGGTTAGATTTACCTGAAGTGTCGCTAGTAGCTATTCTGGATGCAGATAAGGAAGGGTTTTTACGTTCAGCGCGTTCGTTAACCCAAACGGTTGGTCGTGCTGCCAGAAACCTGAACGGAAAAGCCATTATGTATGCCGATAAAATAACGAACAGCATGCAAAAAACCATTGACGAAACCGAATACAGACGTGAAAAACAAATTGCTTATAATACAGCTCATAATTTAGTTCCAAAAGCACTTAACAAGAGTTTGGATAATGCGTTAACTAAAAACTCGGTAAGCACCTATAGTTATGAATTGGAGGCGGCAAAAGCGGCTGAACCAGAAAGCCAATATTTAACCAAAGGCGAACTGGAAAAGAAAATTCGTGAAAATCGCAAAATGATGGAACAAGCTGCCAAAGCATTGGACTTTATGGAAGCTGCTCAATTTAGAGATTTAATAAAAGGGTATCAGGAAAAATTGGAAAAGCTGAAGGTTTAAGTCTTGTTTAATTGAAAGTAATTCTTGATTAAAAATAAAAATATGAGATTTTGGAATTTTATAAAAAATGCACTAACTCCGAAACCTAGAGATGTAAATGGATTTCTCGCAAAATTCATCAAAGACAGCAAAAAAAGTAGAGTCCAATTTGAAATTATTAGAAATAACGAAATTTTAATCCAAGTTGACTCACTAAAATTCACACCTTCTTGGTTCAAAGTATTTAATGTAAATGAAAAAGAGTTTGAAAATGGATTTGTAATATTCTTTATATTGGATCTAAAGGACATTGAATCAAACGAAAAATATAAGCTTTACAGAAAATCTGAATTACAGCTGTTAGAGCGTAATGAAATGCTTGAAAAAACTCAAATTATTACTTTCGCAAAATTCATAGGTAAAACTGAAGATCCTATTTATCTTGGAAACGAAATAAAAAAAATAATCGATGGAATAGTTGTCTCAAATGAGATTGATTCACAAGCTCTATTTAATTTACGATATATTGATGAGTCCAAAATACCTTAATTAATTATACTGAACCTTAAAAATATCAATCAATACATCTGCAGGAACTACTTTATTAGGAAAGCTTTCCATTAAATACAGTACTTTATTGATGGATTCATGGCTCAAACCCATTCTTAGACCATAGTTATGAAGCTTAATTTTGTCTTTAGGTGAGCTTTCATCATCAATATTCATCAGTAATACAAGTCTGTGAAATTGAACAATACGCTCGCTATGAGATTTTAAGTGTATATAATTAATAGGATGCTCAATTAGATAATCAAAGTCTTCTCTTGAAATATCAAGCTGTCTTGCAATAGCTAATAGAAAATTGTATTCTATAGGTTTTAGGTTGGTTTCATTTTTAGCAAATGAAATCATTTCAGATAAGAGACTTAATTTTTCGACCCTGTTAATCATCATGAGGAATAGATTAATAATTAGTGGTATAAAGATACATAGAAAGACTATTTGATAATCCCTGATAAATTGTAACTTGTCGAAAAATTGGATGTATTTTATCGTTATTTTCTTACGTTTACTCAAAACTAACAATTTAATCACCTGAATATTAACTAATTAAATCAAAAATGCATTTCATCGATATTTTCGAATTTGACCTATAAAACAAGTTTTAAAATGCTTTCAAAATAAGACTATGACAAACAATGATATTTTTAAAAAACTGCGTGTAGCCTTACAACTCCGTGATGACGAAATTGTAAAAATTTTAGAATTGGTAGACTTCAGAATCTCCAAAAGTGAATTAGGGGCTTTTTTCAGAAAAGAAGACCATCCGAAATATGTGGAATGTGGTGATCAAATATTACGGAATTTTTTGAATGGTTTAGTTATTCATTTACGTGGACCCAAACCTGAAAAGAAACCTAAACTGGAAGGAATGTTAAAAGCTACAACACCTAAAAGTAATCCGATTAAAAAAACAGAAAAAAAGTAGGTATTTTCTTTGTGCTCTGATAAGTTCGTCTTAATATTGCTAAATAAGACTAATTTATCTTAATTACATGTTTCAACCACCTACTACCCTTTCTAAATTACAGTTGTCAGAAAACGACATTACCAATCTTAATAAAAAATACAAACTTTTAACACCTTGTCAGCGGATTGAGACCTTATACGCGGATTTTAATGTAGACGAAATTATGCTCACAAGCTCTTTTGCAGCTACATCGGCATTTCTTTTAAAACTAGTTTCAGATGTCAACAAGGAGCAACATGTTTTCTTTATTGATACAGGTTATCATTTTGATGATACCTTGAAATACAAAAAGCAATTAACGGAATTATATGGTTTAAATGTCACGTCAATTCGTGCTTTAAAAAAAGAACATGAGTTTACAACACAAGACCAAACTTGGGAAAAGAATCCAGATTATTGCTGTTCCATTAATAAGGTACAACCGTTAGAATCTATTAAAAAACATTTTAATGTTTGGGTTTCTGGACTTATGGAATGGCAAAGTGATCATCGTGCGAGTTTGAATATTTTTGAACAACGTGGCGAAATTTTAAAATTCTATCCGTTATTAGATATTTCCCAGAACGCACGAGATGCCTATATTAAAGAAAATCAATTGCCATTTCATCCGCTAGTAGCAAAAGGTTACAACTCTATTGGGTGTGAACATTGTACAATTCCGGGTGAAGACAGATCAGGCAGATGGAATAATAATCCGAAAACCGAATGTGGTTTGCATTTATAAACAAAAAAGCTCTCAAATAATTTGAGAGCTTTTTTTATGTTTAGAATACCTTTTATGTATTAAGACAATACTTCGTGTACTTTATCTGCAGCTTCTTGGAATTCTGTAGCACTCATAACGGCTAATCCAGAATTATCAATTAAATCTTTTGCAATATCAGCATTGGTACCTTGAAGACGCACAATAATTGGCACTTCAATATTACCCATGTTTTTATATGCATCAATTACACCTTGGGCAACACGGTCACAACGTACAATACCACCGAATATATTAATCAAGATTGCTTTCACGTTTGGATCTCTTAAAATCAGCTCGAAAGCCATTTCAACACGAGCAGCATCGGCTGTTCCACCAACATCTAAAAAGTTAGCTGGCTCACCACCTGCTTGCTTAATTAAATCCATAGTTGCCATAGCAAGACCTGCACCATTTACCATACAGCCCACGTTTCCGTCTAAATCTACATAGTTAAGTCCAGCTTCTTGTGCTTCAACTTCAATGGCATTTTCTTCACGTAAATCACGTAATTCTGCATAATCTTTGTGACGGAATAATGAATTATCATCAATGGTTACTTTCGCATCCACTGCCATGATTTTATCATCGCTAGTTTTTAATACAGGATTAATTTCAAATAATGAAGAATCAGACTTATCATAAGCAGTATATAAAGCTGTTACGAATTTGGTCATTTCTTTAAAAGCTAAACCAGACAAGCCTAAATTAAAAGCAATTTTACGCGCTTGAAATGGCATAATTCCAACAGAAGGATCAATTTCCTCTGTAAAAATTAAATGTGGTGTTTCTTCAGCAACTGTTTCAATATCCATTCCACCTTCGGTAGAATACATAATCATGTTTCGGCCTGTAGCACGGTTTAATAAAACAGACATATAATATTCTTCAGGTTCATTATCACCAGGATAATAGACATCTTCAGCTACTAATACTTGATGAACGTGCTTACCTTCAGCAGATGTTTGAGGCGTAACTAAATCCATTCCTATAATTTCACCTGAAATTCTTTCAACGTCCTCAAGGCTTTTAGCTAATTTCACTCCGCCACCTTTACCACGACCACCTGCATGAACTTGGGCCTTAATAACGTGCCAACCCGTACCAGTTTCTTCTGTTAGTTTTTTGGCAGCTGCAACAGCTTCTTGAGCATTTTGAGCAACTATACCACGCTGGATACGTACGCCAAAACTACTTAACATTTCTTTTCCTTGATATTCGTGTAAATTCATCTTATAAATTCGTTTGGAGTTTTCTCAATACGAGAAAATCGTTAAATTTTTAGTTGCACAAAAGTAATCAACCTAACGCTTTTAACCAATAATTTTTAAAAGTTGTTTGCAGATTGAATGAAAATTTATTTTTTAAGAATTTTCAAGACCATTAATCTACTTTTAATTTTAACGGTTACTATATAAACTTGATTAAAGAATCCAGATATATCCATTTTCAAATTAACTGGAAAGCAGGCATATTTCTACACTTTATATAAAAAAACCAGAGACGATAACATCTCTGGTTAAATTAATATGCCATAAAAGGGTCCTTCCATTTTAGAACGACACGATTATAAATGTCTAATTCACTTCTGGAAGAAAGTTGTAATTAGCGCTATATTCTAACATTTGCTTCGGAAACGATTCCGGTTGTACCACGTTGATTTTAGTTATTTCACCATTGTCATCCATTTCTGGGACTAAAACAGGATTTACAAAACCACTATAAGGCGCTGATTCAAATTGGGCATTACGCTTTAAAACTTCAGCGTGAATATCTTGATCTACTTTTACGCCATAATCTTCTACTAAAGCTTGAACAGCTGCGAAATCACCTTCCGATTTGATACGTTGTGTTTCTCTTAATAATTGTCCAAATAAATCATGTAATTTATCATAATCGGTAATATTAAAATAGGTTTTTCCATCACGTGTTACTTTTTCTATAACATTAGCTTCTAGTCCTTTTTCAAAAACCCATGCACTTACCCATTGTCTATTACGCATGTGAGCTTCTTCAACATCATCCCCTAAATTTAAACGTATTAATTGAGTCATTAAACCGTTTCTAATATACCCATCATAGGCTGCTTTTCCAACAGATTTCCAATCGTCAACTAATCCTAATTCTTGTAATTTAGGGTTGTATAAATAGTAAAGCCCAACTAAATCTGCACGACCTTCTTCTAAAGTTGAAGAATATGTTTTAAGTGTTTCTTTAGTCTCTCCCACACCTGGATTTAATTGTCCAGAAGCATGACCAATTACTTCATGCAAGGCCGTATGCAATTTATCAGCAACCTGACCGTATTTTTCTTCTAAAGCAATTTCGTCTTCATCATGTGCAAATTCTTTTAAGCGTCCTGTGCTTCCAGCGTTATTATAGGCATGAATTATATTTCCTAATGAAACAGATTTAGAACCAACTTCAGCACGAATCCAGTTGGCATTTGGTAAGTTAACACCGATTGGTGTGCTAGGTGATGCATCACCAGCTTCGGCGGCCACATTCACAACTTTATAAGAAACACCAACAACATTTTTCTTCTTATGATCTTCCATTAATGGTGAATTATCTTCAAACCATTGCGCATTTTTTGATAAAACCGACATTTTTTCAGACATATCAAAATCCTTGATTTGCACAATTGTTTCATAACTTCCTGTATAACCTAATGGATCATTATACACTTCAATAAAACTGTTTATATAATCAATATTTCCTTCAGTTGCAGCAGTCCAAGCTACATTATAATCATCCCAAGTTTGTAAATCGCCCGTTTTATAATATTGAATTAATAAACCAATAGCATCACCTTGTGCTTTATTTTCGGCTACATCTTGTGCTTTTTCTAACCATGAAATAACATGATCAATAGCTGAACCATATAAACCTCCTGATTTATAAACTTGTTCCACAATTTTGCCGTTTTCTTTCACCAATTTAGAATTTAAACCAAAGGACAACGGCTTATCTGCATTTGGTGATTTTTTCGATTTATAAAATGCTTCAACTTCAGCTGTAGTAACATCTGGTCCGTAAAAGTTAACGGCTGATAATAATACATTATCCA
The DNA here is from genome assembly GCA_965655805.1 of Flavobacteriaceae bacterium. GTDB lineage: Bacteria > Bacteroidota > Bacteroidia > Flavobacteriales > Flavobacteriaceae > Algorimicrobium. The sequence continues at coordinate 7,708 of CBFHJN010000045.1, read as the reverse complement.
CATCTTTAGCTTGATTTACTTTTTTAGAATCTTTATCATTAAAAAGAATGTCTAGTGCTTCTCCTTCTAAAACGGTGTTGGTTTTAGCTAATAATCCTACTAAATAGTCTTTAGAGAAATCAGGCTTCATTTTATCATTAGAATAATGATGATGTATACCATTACTGAACCACACTCGTTTTAAATAGGTTTCGAAAGCTTGCCAATCTGCTGATGATTTATCACCATCATAGGTATTATAAATATTTTCTAAAGCTCTTCTAATCGTTAAATTATATCTGTAATTCTGATCCCAAGTCATATCACGACCAGCTAAACCAGCTTGTCCTAAATAATAAACCAATTTTTGCTCCTTAAGCGTTAAGTTTTCCCAACCTGGAATTTGATAGCGTAAGATTTTAATATCTGCAAACTGCTCAACGTTAAAATCAAATTCTGTTTCGGCTACTTTTTCAGTTTCAACCATTTCTGCTTTAGGTTCCGCTTTATCATTTTTACATGAATAAAACACGGTAGCCATTAAAGTCATACTCATTATAAATTTTAGTTTCATTTGTTTAAGTTTTTTAGTAATTCACAAATGTAACATTTAAAATTAACGCATAAAATTGTTTATCTTTGATTTATATCCTAATTGATCATGAAAACCATCAAATATCTTTTGTTTCTTTTACTTATTTTAACCATTGGTTTCTCCATTTATATTGCCGTTCAGCCCAATGATTTTAAAGTATCGAAAACACAGCTCATAAAAGCACCATCGCAAGTTGTTTATAATCATGTGATTGATTTTAAGAATTGGAAAACTTGGTCTACCTGGTCAAAAGAAAATCTAGAATCCACCATTGTCATCTCTGATTCCGTTGTTGGTATTGGCAATTCTTACAGTTGGACAGATAGCGAAGGCACAGGGTCAATTAAAACCCTTGAAACGATTCCGCTTCAATCCATTGATCAAGAAATACAATTTGACAAATTTGAACCTGCGCAAATGCAATGGGAATTCAAACAAATTTCTGCCAGGGAAACGGAAGTCATTTGGACTGTATCATCAGAAAGTTTATCATTTTACGAAAAAGCTTATGCGCTTATAAATGGTAGTCCTGAAAAAATGATGAGACCAATTTTAGAACAAAGCATGAACCAATTACAAGATGAGGTATTGGCCGCTTTAGATGTCTATTCAATAAAAGTAGATGGCATTGCACAACATGGTGGTGGTTATTATATCTATACGACAACATCTAGTAAAATTTCGGACATTCAAACAACTATTGGAAACCTTATGCCTCGTGTAAAAAGCTATGCGTTGCAGAATAATTTAGCCATGGCTGGTGCACCGTTTATAATTTATCATACGTGGGATGAACCTAATAATGCCGTTATGTTTTCATGTGCCATTCCAACAACTACACAAGTTACTACAACAAAAAGTAATATATTATCAGGACAATTGGAGCCCTTTAAAGCTGTAAAAACAACTTTAAAAGGTAATTATACCAATTTAAAAGAAGCTTGGGATGCGAGTTACAGTTATATCAATCAATTTAATATGCAAACTACAGATATGGGTCCTATGTTAGAAGTATATTTAACCGATCCAAGCCAAAAACCAAATCCAGCCAATTGGATAACAGAAATATATATAGCTATTAACTAAACGGATTCCATCTGGATACCCAATGGGATTATAAGAAATAATATGAAACAAATACTACTGGTATTTATTGGAGGTGGTTTTGGAAGTGTATTGCGCTTTTTAGTTGGGAAATTTTTGAATAATCCTGAAACCGGAATTCCTTATGGCACATTTATTTCTAATATAATAGGTAGTCTTATTATTGGCATGATATTAGGACTTGCAGCAAAAAACAATTCGCTATCAGAAAATCATATTGCCTTATTAGCAACTGGTTTTTGTGGTGGTTTTACAACCTTTTCAACCTTTGCCTATGAAAACCATGTATTTTTAAAGTCAGGTGATTTTATGAGTTTTGCATTATACACGATAGCCAGTTTTGCAATTGGTTTTCTAGCTGTTTTTCTTGGGATTTTTCTAGTGAAGTAAAATATACGACATTCTGCGTATGTTTTGGCATCTGAATAATTGAGATTTTTGACATTATTAATCTTAAATCTAATTATCATGAAAAAAATTATTTTAGGTATCGCTTTACTTATCGTAAGCTTTACGAATGCACAAAACACATTAATTGTAGATCGTAATGTATTTATTGACGATTCTCCATCCCATGTTTATACCACTTTTGCTGCTGCAATTGCAGGCGCTTCTAATGGTGACACAATCCTTATTCAGCCATCAAGTGGTTCATATGGTGTAATGAACATTAACAAATCTGTGACTGTTTTAGGTATGGGTCATGCACCAGAACTAAATAATGGTGAAACTTCCCAAACTGGAAACATTACAGTTTCTGCAAGCAATGTAAAAATTGCTGGTTTAAATGTTGCTGGCTGGATTTCCACCGGAAATAATGTTACCAATTTATTAGTAGAAGATTGTTCAATTTCTGCTGGAGTTTACGCTAGTGGAACTGAAAATGCAGATATTATATACAGGGGTAATGTTATAGGCAATCTCATATACCTTAATGCAACTCCAACGTATAGTCTAAACATTACTATCACCAACAATCTCATCCAAAGTTTAGGAAGTAGTGCGCTACAGTATTTTAATGATACTACTATATTTAATAATAATGTGGTAGTTGCAGATCAAACATACCCACAATGGTTTTTATTTTATGCTCCTACCAATTTAGTATGCCAAAATAATATTTGGGTATTTACTGCAAACAACCAAGCAACTGTTGATCAATCTGGTGGAAATCCAATTATTCACAACAACTCCTTAACATACCATTACGGAACACCAACTATTACCGCTTTAAACGGCACAGGAAATTTAGATAACCAGAATCCGTTTTTCGTAAATATCCCTGCTAATAACCCATATTATACGACAACAAATGATTACAATTTAGGAAATAGTTCAGCTGGAAATGATGCAGGAACCGATGGTAACGATGTAGGAATTTATAACGGGTTTTATGATTTTGATATGAGAGGCTATCCAACTGAATTACCTTATTTAACGGCAATGAGTATTCTAAATAACATGGTTCCTGCAGGCTCAACTTTAAATGTAAATTTAAAAGCCAACGCTAATAAAACAAATTAAAACACCAAAATTATGAAAGCTTTATATACCTTTTTAATAGGCTGCTTTTGTGTTGGTGTTACGTTAGCGCAATCGAATATTGCAAATTTGGAATACTTCTTTGATACCGATCCTGGTATCGGAAATGGCATACTAGTAGATATTGATCCAGATGTAGAATTGTTAGATCAAAATTTTAACATTCCAACAACGGGTTTAGGGATTGGCACGCATCGGTTATTTATGAGAGTTTTTAATGTAAATAATACGACTAGTATGTACAATTACAAAACGTTTAGAATAACAGATATTCCAGCTACAAACTCAGCAGATATTGTTGAAGTCGAATTTTTCTTTAATACCGATCCAGGTTTAGGAAATGGAAACTTTAGAACCCTTAGTAATGCAAGTGTTATTAATAGAAGTATTAGTATTTCAACCAATGGTTTACCTAGAGGCACTCACAGATTGTTTTTACGCGTTAAAAACAGTGATGGCACCTGGAGTATGTACGCCTATAAAACATTTCGAAAGTCAGAAGTTCCTGTCACCAATACAACTGATATTGTTGAAGCAGAATATTATTTTGATTCAGATCCAGGTTTAGGAAACGGGACGACTATTGATGTTGCCGATGTGGCTTCTTTAGACGAAAATTTCAGTATTCCAACTTCAGGCTTATCCATAGGAACCCATCGTATATTTATTCGTGTTAAAAATAACGACAATCGCTGGAGCATGTATGCGAATAAAACATTTAGAGTTTCCGATATTCCTGATACCAATACAAGTGATATTGTAGAAGCTGAGTATTTTTTCAATTCGGATCCTGGACTGGGCAATGGTTTTAATATAGATGTAAATGACGTAGCAAGTTTAAATGAAGATTTAATGATTCCAACGTCCAGTTTAACCAATGGCACACATCAATTGTTTATGCGTGTAAAAAATAGTGCAAATCGTTGGAGTTTTTATGACACAAAAACATTTAGAGTTTCTGATATTCCAGTAACAAATTCAGCTTCCATTGTGGCTGCCGAATATTACATAGATGTTGATCCTGGAGTTGGTTTAGCCACTACAGTATCCGTTTCAGGTGATGTATTAGACGAGAATTTTACGGTACCAACAACAACTGGTATAGCCCAAGGTGACCACTATTTACATATTCGTGTTCAAAATGCCGATGGTACTTGGTCCTTATATGATAGAAAACTCTTTGAAATTGATGGCACTTTAGGTGTTGATACCGAAACACTTTCGGAAATTAAAATTTATCCGAATCCAGCAACAGATTTTGTAAATATAAAAACACCAAACAGTATGCAAATTAAATCTGTTATGCTCATTGATATGCATGGAAAGGTTGTCTTGAAATTACAACATCATATAGAAAAATTACAAATATCGAATCTGCAACAAGGTGTGTATTTATTACAAATAAGCACTGAAACAGGCAGTATCTCTAAACGCATCATTAAAAATTAAGTTTAGATTAGTAGGTAATTAAAGCGTTTGGCAAACTTGTTAAACGCTTTAATTTTTTTTTTAAAAGCTTTTACACCTGCTTTTACCTCAATATCTAAATAATTATCTCGCGGAACAATTGGACAAGAATATTTGACATTGTAAGCGCAATACGGATTATACGCTTTGTTGAAATCAATAGTCAAGCTATCTTCTTCTGGAATGCGAAGATCTAAATAACGTCCACCACCATAGGTGGTTTCACCATTGGTATGATCTATAAAAGGCAAAAACAAATAATCTTCAAAACCTTTCTGTTTCATTAAGTCTTGACCTTGGTAAACGGCTAATTGAAAGGTTTTACCTTGAAGTTCAAATGTTAGAATTCCATAAACACGTTCATTCGAAACCCGATCGGTTGTGGTTTGCATTAAAAACCAATCGGAATCTGGTGTTCGCTTTAATAGTGCCTTCACAATAAATGAGGAATCCACTGGAAAAAAATCTAATGTTTTAAAATTTTCTCTATCCTTTGCTTTTAAAGGAGATTTACTAGCATCTTTAAAATCAGCATTTTGTTCACGCTGCCAATCGGTTTGGCCTAATAAAGGTTCTTTATTTTGAGCACAGCTCACCAATGAAAAAATAAGTAAAAAACCAAATAATGTTCTCATAGTAAAAATTTAATTTAAGTTCAAAAGTACAACTTATTCATATTTTGTTTAGATTTGATTAGCTATTTAATATAGAATCATGCAAAATACAGTCAAAAGATATAGAATATCTTGTATCTCATCAACGATGAGTTGGACGCTGTTTGTATGTGATTAATTTAAAATTGCCATAATCAATATAAGAAAGTCCGACCCTAGCGTCGGATTTTTTAGTTTATAACAACACCAACAATTAACATGAAAAAACTTTACAACAGTTATATAAATACGTTTCGCGGTTTGTCTGCAGAAATTTGGTGGCTTGCATTGATTACCTTAATCAATCGCGCAGGTACCATGGTTATTCCGTTTTTAACGTTATACTTAACTACCGATTTAAAGCTATCATTTGCAGAAGTTGGTTGGGTTATGACGGCTTTCGGATTAGGTTCCGTTTGCGGATCTTGGCTTGGTGGTAAACTGACGGACAAAATTGGTTATTACAAAGTTATGGTGAGAAGTTTATTATCCACAGGAATTCTGTTTATTGGCTTGCAATTTTTACACACCTTTGCCAGCATTTGTTTGGGCATATTTTTAGTGATGTTGGTTGCTGATATGTTTCGTCCAGCCATGTTTGTGGCTTTAAGTGCCTATAGTAAAACCGAGAATAAAACGCGTTCGGTAACTTTGATTCGTCTAGCCATAAATCTTGGATTTTCTGCAGGACCAGCAGTTGGAGGCATTATTATTACAACCATGAGTTACGCTGGACTTTTTTGGGTTGATGGGATTACGTGCATTTTAGCTACTATTCTATTAATAAATGTTCTCAATCCTAAAAAAGCCAAAACACAAGATAGTATCATAAATGAGAATCCGCAATCAGCTTATACGGATAAGGCATTTTGGATTTTCTTGGCAGCAATGACCATGTTTGGGATTGTGTTTTTACAATATTTCTCTACTATGCCACTCTATTATAAAGATGTTCATCATTTAACCGAATTAGAAATCGGAATTTTATTAGGTTTAAATGGTGCCTTTATTTTTATATTAGAAATGCCACTCATTAAATGGTTAGAAAACACAAGACATAGCAAGCCCACCTTAATGGTATTTGGTGCTATATTAGTTGGTATAAGTTTTATAGTATTGAATTTGACGCCTTGGCTAGGAATTTTACTTATTGGCATGTTATTCATGACGATTGGTGAAATGATAACATTCCCTTTCTCAAATGCTTTTGCCATGGAACGCGCTAAAAGAGGGAATCAAGGTGAGTATATGGCCATGTATAGTATTGCGTTTTCAATAGCACATATTTTCGGTCATAACACAGGAATCCAATTAGCAGATACCGTGGGTTTTGAAAACACTTGGTATATTATGACGCTTTTAGCTTTGAGTTGTATTGTTCTATTATGGGTTTTAATGGGCTATTTAAAAAAAGATAAAACAGATATCTGAATTAAAAACCTTTAAAATATCTTCTGATTATTTTAAAGGTTTTACTGCGTTATGTTTCACCACATGCGATAAAATAATTTGGGTTTTGGTTTCACCATAAACAATTAATTGATCTATAAAGGCTTCTAAATGTTTCTGATTTTTTAAAACTACTTCCATAACAATATTTTCATTTCCAGTTATCCTGTAACAATTTATAACCTCATCATAAGTTTTTACTTTCTCTAAAAATGGTTTTAGCATACCCATAAAAGCCCGAATGGTAATTAACGCTTTTAATTGATAACCAGCTTCAAAAGACGAAATCGTGGTATGGTAGTTTTGAATAATACCAGAATCCTCCATTTTTTTTATCCGTTCGGAAACCGCTGGCGAACTAATACCAACTTGTCTGCCAATTTCAGCATTCGTGGTGCGTGCATTTTGTTGCAAGCACTTCAATATTTTCCAATTTAAGCTATCAATACTCATTTTAAAGCTAATTAACTATAATAAATCAATTTTTATACCAAATATACGTTTTTACTTTAATATCGAAAGAAGAATGTGTAAACTTGTCACTATTTTTGATGAAATTGCTAATGCGTTATGATTACCCACATCTCATCAAACTTATTCCATTCACCTCTATATCAAAAGGCTATGGATATTATTATGCTATCGCGAAGCATTTCAACTTACTTAAATCAAGATTTATCCAGCTTGCATGAAGACGGTTCGGAAAACGCATTTATTTATTTTTCTGGAGATATTGTACAGCAATCGGTTTCATTAGCGCCAGAAATAGTCAAAGCTGAAGAAGCGCGTTATTCTGAAAGCAAATACAAGCACATAGCATCTGTAAAACGCTTAACGTACTTACTAAACAAGAATATTAAGCGATTAGAGAATTGTAATAGTAATGGCAAGGATTACTTACCATTGCTGCGCTCTGAAT
>CBFHJN010000044.1:0-14756 GCA_965655805.1 Flavobacteriaceae bacterium | reverse complement strand
CAAACAGGCAACAGGAACCATTTTATACTTTCTTCATGCTGACTCCTATCCACCTAAAAATTTTGATACACTTATTATAACGGAAGTAGAAAAAGGCAATTTAGCTGGTTGCTTCCGACTTCAATTTGATAGTAAGCATTGGTGGCTACGTTTAGCAAGTTGGCTTACCCAATTTTCATGGCGAGCTAGCAGAGGTGGTGATCAAAGCCAGTTTATCGCTAAACCCTTATTTACTGATATCGGTGGTTTTGATGAGCGATACGCCATTTATGAAGATAATATTTTGATAAATGAACTCTACGCGAGAAAGCAATTTGTGGTGATTCAAGAAAAAATAAAAACGTCCGCTAGACGCTATGAACAATATGGCATTTGGAAATTACAATACCACTTTTGGGCTATTTACGTAAAAAAATGGTTTGGAGCTTCAGCAGAAGAATTATATAAATATTACAAAAAGCATATTTCTTAAAACCTTAAGATTCTTACATCTTCTTTGTTAAAATAAAGATAAATCTTACTTAATAAATTAATAAAGTAAGTCTTTGGTTCATTTTAAAAATATACTTTTCCGCTCTAAACCAACAAATATGAAATTAACTAAACTTATTTTAGCACTTTGCTGCTTCACCATTTTTTCTGCCAAGGCGCAACAGACCATTTCGGCTAAATTAATCGATTCTCTAAAACAAGAACCTATTCCGTTTGCTACTATTTTAATAGATGAAAAAACGGGTGTTATCAGTAATGATAAAGGGGAATTCAACATCACCATCAATAGAAAAATAAAGGACACCGATTCCATATTTATCAGTTGTTTGGGTTTTGAGGAAAAACAATTTGCTATTCAGAATTTTACCGATAGTATTATTAGTTTAAATTCAAAAAACATCGATTTAAGCGAAGTATTTATCACTAATAAAAACTACACTATTGATGAGATTTTAGATAAAGTGAAAGACGGTTTAGAAACCAACTATGATTTTGGTTTTTCCAAGCGTAAATTGTTTTACCGCGAGTCTTACTACACGAACATGCTAAAAACCGATGTAAAAATTGAAGAATCTACCATTCCTGAGTTTAACCAAGCATTTGTAGACAGTATTATTAGATCCGTTCCAAAAAACACGGATCAACACACCGAAGTTTTAGGCGAAATATATGGTAAATGGAAATCGTCTACACCTCAAAAAATGGAGATTTTAAAAGCATCTCGCTTATATGACAAAGAAAGTGAAATTACCTTCGAAAATTATGAAAAACGCTTTAATGAAATCATCAGAAAACATGTGAAGCGTGATTCGTATTTCAAAATAAAATCGGGTTGGTTTGGTACCAAAGAAGAAATGGATTCCTCGTTTTTTGTAGACAAAAAAGAAGATGTAGAAACGGCAGAGTTCATAAAGAAGAAAAAAGAACAAGAAGCTAAACGCAAGGCGAACTTCTTAAATTGGAAAAAAGGCTCTATTCATAACTTTGAAAATGCTAACTTTTTAGATGAAGACTCAAATTTAAATTTTATAGAAAAATCCAGACGCTACGAATTTGAAATGCAAAATTTCGCATATCTAAATAACGAATTTGTTTATAGTATTACTTTCAAACCAAAACGCAGTGAAGATTTTGAAGGAACCCTTTACATCAATACACAAGATTTTGCCATTGTTCGCGTAGATTATAAAAATGTAAAACCGCTTCGGAAATTTGGTTTATTAGGTATTTCATTAAATGAGTATTTAAAAGAAGGCACCATGATTTTTCAAAAGAATACCCATGAAAAATACACGCTTAAATATGTTGACGAAACTTATGGCCAACAAGTAGGTGTAAAAAGACCTTTAAAAATTATTGAAAAAAACAAGCATATAAAAGGCAGACGCAAACAAAACGAATTAGCTGCAGATATTCATTTTATTGTTCGAAATATTGAGAAAAAAGAATTAATTATTTTTGAATCGACACCTATTAGCGAAAGTGATTTTAATAGTTTCACGGAAGTTCCTGATGTAACACCAACCTATCTTCCTGCTTATGATCCAGAATTTTGGAAGGGCTATAACATTATTGAACCCAATCAGGCGATTAAAGATTTTAAGATTATTGAAGCTAATGAATAAACAAAGATAATTTCAGAATTAAACTAAACAAATCGAGACGGTGTCATAAGCCATTGCCTCGATTTGTTTATTTAAAAAAATTCCGAATAACCGCTTCGACTGGTTTATTCTGTGGTGTAAATTGATTGTTGGAATGACCACCACTTTCTTCGTAATTATGAAACCATTTCCAAACAAATCCTCCAGCAAACCAAGGCTCATGCCAAAAGGTTTCAAATAAAGCTTGAGTAGCATTTATTTGCGCTTCCAAATTGAGTGACGTTATGTTATGGTCACTTTCCCATGGTTCTTTTCCTACAAAATCGATACTTCGATACCCAAATTCCGTGAACAAAATAGGTTTATCAAGCGTTTCGGAAAGCACTTTCATTTCATTTTTTCGGGCTTGCCAACCTGCTATACACACTTCAACAGTTGGTGTTTTTTCATCGCTTACTGGAAAATAGGCATCAACACCTATATAATCTAATTGACTCCAAAAAGGGGTCCGTTTATATTCATCCCAATTAGCAGCATAGGTTAATTTGCCTGAATAAATCTGCCGAATATTTTCAATTAATTCTCGCCAAAACTCCGGTCTGTGCGCTACAAATTGTTCCAATTCGGTACCAATACAAAACATAGTCACCTTTTGCTCTTGAGCTAACTTGGCCAAGTCTAAAATAAAATTAGCATACGTTTCTTCCAATTCTTGCCAAGCCGTTTCCGTGGGCATTTTAATGTGTCCTGTATATTCGCCACGCCAAACCCAAATTTGTGGTTTTAGCATGATTTGAACATTACCTTTCTCTAAAACACCAATGTATTGAGAAATTCCGGCTTTTGATTCACCAAACCATTGTCTATCCGTATTATAAACTATTTCAGGATGCTCCAAACTTTTAATGAATCCGAAAGGCATGACTGCGGCATAATTAGCATGTAAATCTACAACGGGTTTAATATGCTTTTTAGAAATAGAATCCCTTGATGCCACAAAACTAACACCGTTAATTTTTTCGTTTGAGCTGCATGAACAAAGCACAATAACACAAAACCAGACCAAATATCTTGTCATAACCCATTTATTATGTTTAAATTTAAACAAATTGCACGAATAGTGTTAAGGTTCTATAAAAACCTGCGACCAACCAAGCATTAATTTACAGTATGGAACATGTAGTCATAATAGGAAACGGTATTTCGGGCGTCACGGCTGCCAGACATATAAGGAAATTATCAGATAAAAAAATCACCATTATTTCTGCTGAAACCGAGCATTTTTTTTCCCGAACGGCCTTGATGTATATTTATATGGGACACATGAAGTACGAACACACCAAACCTTATGAAGATTGGTTTTGGGAGAAAAATAGGATAGAACTCAAGTCGGGATTTGTAAATAAAATTGATACAACATACAAGACACTTCATTTTGAAAATAATGACACCATCCAATACGACAAACTTATTATTGCAACAGGCAGTAAACCCAATAAATTTGGATGGCCAGGACAAGATTTAAAAGGTGTTCAAGGTTTATACAGCAAACAAGATTTAGATGCTTTAGAAGTTTACGCACCAAATAATTCCGTTTGTAAACGCGCTGTCATTGTTGGTGGAGGTTTAATCGGAATTGAATTGGCTGAAATGCTCACCAGCCGTAATATTCCTGTCACATTTTTAGTTCGTGAACCGAGTTTCTGGAATAACGTGTTGCCTGAAGGCGAAAGTAACCTGATTAATCATGAAATTAAAAAACATGGTATTGATTTACGGCTATCTGCCAATCTTAAAGAAATGGTTTCAGATGAAAACGGACACGTAAAATCAATTGTCATAGAAGAAACTGGCGAAGAAATCGCTTGTAATTTTGTAGGATTAACAGCAGGTGTTTCGCCTAATATTTCGGTTGTAAAAAACAGTGAGATACAAACAACCAAAGGCGTTTTGGTGAATCAGTATTTAGAAACTAACGTTCCTGATGTGTTTGCTATTGGCGATTGTGCCGAGCAGCAAGAACCCACGGGAAACCGAAGAGCCATTGAGGCCGTTTGGTACACAGGACGCATGATGGGCGAAGTGGTCGCACAAACTATTTGTGAAAACCGAATGGCTTATAAGCCAAGTCACTGGTTTAATTCGGCGAAATTTTTCGATATTGAATATCAAACCTACGGTTGGGTATTTCCTAATCCGAAAGAAAATCATGCGCATTTTCATTGGAAACATGATGATAGCAACACATGTATTACGGTTGAATACGACAAAAATTCAAATGAGTTTAAAGGCATAAATACATTCGGCATTAGAATGAAGCATGAAGTCTTTGATACATGGCTAACTGAAAAACGTTCGGTGGATCATGTTTTAAAACATCTTTCGGAAGCCAATTTTGATCCTGAATTTTATAAGCGTTTTGAATCGCACATTCAAAAAGAGTTCCAAAACCGTTTACTGTCAGTATAATCTGAACTTTCAATAAAAAAAAATCATGAGTCAAAAATTAAATCCTAGTTTATCATTAGCGAAACCCGATGCTTACCACACGTCTGGAAAACAAAAGATATTTCTTGCCACTGGTATGATTGGCTTATTTGTTTTAGTATTGGCTTTGTTTAACTTGGAAAAGTTTTCAGTTTGGACCCTGACATCAGCACTTTCATTAATAGCAGTAGGCGTAACAGGTTTTTCCGCTGATGCTTATTTAAATAAACCCGAAGGCATTAAAAATGATGGTGTTTGGTTTAAATCCATTTCCTCTAGAGGGCTTTTAGGGTGGCTAACAGGTATTGTTTTAACACTGTTTTATATCGTATTATATTTTTATCCGCAATTTCTTGGTTTGGGAATCGATGGACGTGAAAATTCTGGATTAATCGCCTTTTTTGATTCATTAAGTCAACTTTTAAATGGTGGACCAGCCAGTCAATGGTTTGTGTATGGAACCCTTTACACCATGGCCATATTGCTATTTGGTTACAAGTTTTTGTTGAAATATAGACACAATCGGTATGAGCAATTACGAACCTATTCCGTTATGTTTTTTCAGCTGGCTTTTGCGTTTTTAATTCCAGAATTCATGGCACGATTGAATTCAGAAAGCTTTAGTTTACCCTACTACGACTTAAAAAATATCTGGCCTCTAAATTATTATAATTTTGAGCAATATCGTGTTGACTCCTTCATAAGTGCAGGCGATGTTGGTTTGGGATTATTAATTTTCGGAATCCTTTCTATTTTCGTCATCACTCCTATTTTAACCTACAAATACGGCAAACGTTGGTATTGCTCCTGGGTTTGTGGTTGTGGTGGATTAGCCGAAACGGCTGGCGACCCATTTCGTCAGTTAAGCGATAAGCGCCAAATAGCGTGGAAAATAGAACGTTGGGTTGTTCATAGCGTTTTAGTTTTTGTTGTATTAATGACCACAGCCGTTGTATATACCTATTTAGGTTATGATGCTGAAAAATATTGGCTAACTAAAGATGTTTTCTTACTGTTGGTTGCTGGTTTTTTAACACTTATTTTTGCGTTAACCATGATTTTTAAACGCCATGAGTTAGGGAAAGATGCACGTTATGGCGCTATAGGTTATTTTGCTATTATTTTAGCGCTTATAGGTTTTCACTATTTCTCAAACGGGTCCAAACTCTTTCTTTTTGAAGCTGAAACCTTGCGCGCTTCTTATGGATTTTTAATTGGCGCTATTTTTTCAGGCGTTATTGGAACTGGCTTCTACCCTATTTTTGGAAATCGGGTTTGGTGTCGTTTTGGTTGTCCTATGGCTGCCGTATTAGGATTCCAACAACGGCTATTTTCTAAATTCCGAATTACCACTAATGGTGGGCAATGTATTTCATGTGGAAATTGCTCCACCTATTGCGAAATGGGAATTGATGTTAGAGCATATGCGCAAAAAGGTGAAAACATAGTGAGATCTAGTTGTGTAGGATGTGGAATTTGTTCTGCTGTTTGTCCAAGAGGTGTTTTAAAATTAGAAAACGACAACATGAAAGGACGCATTAATCCGAATGAGATTTTACTAGGAAATGATGTGGATTTAATGGATTTAGTGAATCAGAAATAATACGAATAAAAGCATATAGATTTTTGAACCTATAACGTTTAAGACTATTTTTGCATCTTCAAATACATCCATGAATCCCATAATAAAAGTCATAATTCCTGCTTATAATGAAGCTGATCCTATTTCACTGGTCATTAAAGATATTCCAGAACTTGTAAATGAAATTATAGTGGTGAGTAATAACTCAACCGATGACACCGAAACAAACGCAAAAGCTGCTGGAGCAACCGTTTTGAGTGAAAGCCAAAAGGGATATGGTTATGCTTGTTTAAAAGGCATGGATTATGTATCTAAACAAACTAAGAAACCCGATATTATTGTATTCCTAGATGGCGATTACAGCGATTACCCAGAAGAACTTACTAAATTAATTCAACCTATTCTTGATAAACAAGTTGACTTCGTTATTGGAGCACGAAGTAAAGAATTTCGTGAAAAAGGATCTATGACTATTCCGCAGATATTCGGAAATTGGCTAGCTACCACCTTAATGCGTTTCATGTTTGGTTCTAAATTTACCGATTTAGGACCATTTCGGGCTATCAAATACAAGCAGCTATTGGCATTAAACATGGAAGACAAAACTTATGGATGGACAGTTGAAATGCAATTAAAAGTATTAAAACAAAATATTTCTTACACGGAAATCCCAGTAAATTACAGAAACCGTATTGGTGTTTCCAAAGTATCTGGAACGGTTAAAGGTGCAATATTTGCTGGATTTAAAATACTAGGTTGGATTTTCAAATATGGTTTTAAAAAGTGATTATTGAATGATTATTGAAGGAATTATTATTACAATTTATACCTTGGCCTTGCTACTTATTTTTATGTACGCTTTGGCACAATTAAACTTACTATTTAATTACCTATCTGCTCAAAAAAGAATTGACAAATCACCAAAATTTGACTTCTCCCTTGCTACAGAAATCCCCTATGTTACCATTCAACTACCCATTTATAATGAGCTGTATGTAGTAGAACGTTTATTGGAAAATATAGCTAAAATAGATTACCCAAAAGATAAATTAGAAATACAAGTTCTAGATGATTCCACCGATGAATCTTTTAGTTTAACCGCAAAAATAATCAACAGATTACAACAAACAGGTTTAGACATAAAACATATTCATAGAACCGACAGAAGTGGTTTTAAAGCAGGTGCCCTAAAAGCAGGATTGGAAACAGCCAAAGGCGAATTTATCGCTATTTTTGATGCCGATTTTTTACCAAAACGCAATTGGCTTTTACAAACAATACCCTATTTTAAAAATGAAAAATTAGGTGTTGTTCAAACGCGTTGGACACACATAAACCGCGATTATTCCACACTTACAAAAATTCAGGCCTTTGCATTAGATACGCATTTTACACTAGAACAAACAGGACGTAATACCAAAAACCATTTCATTAATTTTAATGGTACAGCTGGTGTTTGGCGAAAAACCTGTATTCTAGATGCTGGAAATTGGGAAGGTGATACCCTTACCGAAGATTTAGATTTAAGCTATCGTGCACAATTAAAAAATTGGAAATTCAAATATTTAGAACATGTTGAAACACCTGCCGAATTACCCATGGTAATCAGTGCAGCACGATCGCAACAGTTTCGATGGAATAAAGGTGGCGCTGAGAATTTTCAGAAAATGTTTTTCAAAATTATAAAAAACAAAAACATATCTGGAAAAACCAAGATACATGGCTATTTGCATTTGCTCAATAGCTCCATGTTTTTAAGTATATTTATTCTGGCTGTTTTAAGCATTCCCATGCTCTATATAAAAAATGAACATGAAAATTTGAAACTCTATTTTTTTGCCATGAGTTTCTTTGTTGTTAGCACCTTTATTTTCTTTTTGTGCTATTGGGCCATGTACAAACGCATTTATGGAGCAAGATTAAAGGATTTTCTTCAATTTATCGTCATGTTTTTTTCATTCTTTTCAGTTGCTATGGGTTTCTCATTGCACAACTCCATAGCTGTATTAGAAGGACATTTCGGCAAACGCAGTGATTTTATTCGGACACCCAAATTTAATATCAAAACGATAAACGATTCTTGGAAAGGCAATATTTACTTAAAACCAAAAATTTCTTTTCAGAATATTATTGAAGGGCTGCTTATGTGCTATTTTGCTTTTGGTATGTACAGCGCCTTTATTGTTGGTGATCAAGGTGGCGATTTTGGCTTGTTCCCTTTTCATCTCATGCTTTTTTTAGGTTTTGGTTTCGTGTTTTTTAAATCTTTAAGGAATCGGTAATAGTTGCTATTTCATAGTATTAAACTTACGTTAAACCGCTCCATTTACTTGTCATTACAGATTTTTCATATTACATTAAAGTATGGAAAATATTTTAGTAGCCGGTGCACATGGTACCACAGGAAAAAAAATAATTAATCTTTTAAGTGAATCTCAATATTTCAATCCCATAGCAATGGTTAGAAAGGAAGAACAAATTCCTTTTTTTAAAGCGAAAAATATTGAAACCGTTTTAGCCGATTTGGAACAGGATATAACACCTGCTTTTAAAAAACCAATAGATAAAGTAATTTTTGCTGCGGGTTCTGGTGGGAAAAATGTGATTGCTGTAGATCAAGAAGGTGCAAAAAAAATGATAGATGCTTCAAAAGAAAATAACGTGAGAAAATTTGTTATGTTGAGCTCTATGGGAGCGGACAATCCCGAAGCTGCTTCGGATTTAAAAGATTATTTAAAAGCGAAACATAATGCAGATATTCATTTAAAAGATAGTGGTTTAAATTATACCATCGTCAGACCAGGCGCTTTAACCAATGATGAATTGTTGAATAAAATTGAATTAGAACCAAAATTAAATAAACGTGGCGAAATTAGTCGAAATGATGTTGCTCAAACTTTAGTGCGAACCTTAAATGACGATGTTGCCAATAAGGCTACCTTTGAAATTATTAAAGGTGATACGCTTATTGCAGACGCTTTAAATAAAGTTTCAGCTGTTGAGGCTTAATACATATACAAGTAGACCAGTAAAAAAACAATCATCAACGTGGTTGTTTTTTTCGTTTTAAAAGCTTTTGAAACTGTATATTTAACCCATGCAAATTTCTCATTTTATTAAGCTCTATAAACTTCCATTACTACTGGGCATTTCTAGCTTGCTATTCTACTGGGCATTTGCATATAATTTAGCGCGAACAGATAGCGCAAAACTACTCATGCTTTACACGGCATTGTTTGTCTTGTTTTATAAAATTATTCAACTCACCAAACATAATATTCAATTTTTAACCTGGTTAGCATTTGGATTTCGAGCCGTTTTTATTTTAGCCATTCCCAATTTGTCACAAGATTTTTACCGCTTTATTTGGGATGGTCGGATGATTCTAGAGGGATATAATCCGTATTTATTTACACCAGAATCTTTTTTAACTCGTGGTCAGTTTCCTATTGCACAAGCACAAGAACTTTATAACGGCATGGGTTCTTTAAATGCGAGCCACTTCACCAATTACCCACCTCTGAATCAGTTGTGTTTTGTTATTGCTGGATTTTTGTCTAGTAAAAGCATTTTGGGCTCCGTAGTTGTTTTACGACTCCTTATTATTGCAGCCGATTTTGGAATTCTCTATTTTGGAAAGAAATTATTACGCCAATTTAAGCTTCCAGAACATGTAATATTTTGGTATATTTTAAATCCGTTTATTATTATTGAATTAACTGGGAATCTTCATTTTGAAGGTGTGATGCTTTTCTTTTTAATTTGGAGTTTGTACTTACTTGAAAAAGGTAAATGGACATTTGCTGCTGTTGTTTTTGCTTGTTCAGTTTCCATAAAACTGATTCCACTATTGTTTTTACCTTTATTCTTTAAATGGTTTAGAAAAGCATCTTCAAAAATTGACATGTATAAATTACTGGGTTTTTACGGCATTATTGGCTTGGTTACTGTGTTGTTTTTTCTACCTTTTTATTCCTCTGAATTTCTTTCAAATTACACAAATACAGTTGCTTTATGGTTTCAAAATTTCGAGTTTAATGCTAGTTTCTATTACCTATTTAGAGAAATAGGGTTTTGGGCCTCAGGTTATAATCAGATAGCCTTTATAGGAAAACTAACGGCTCTTTTTATATTTTTATTTATCATTGGCATGGCTTTCTACAAAAAGCCAAAGAACACAACACAACTTATAGCAACGATGCTTATCGCTTTAAGCACATATTATTTTACGGCTACAACGGTTCATCCTTGGTATGTGGCATCATTGGTATTATTGGCAATTTTTACCAATTACAAGTTTCCTTTTGTGTGGAGTTTTATGATTATTTTTAGCTATTTAGCGTATTCCAATTCCGAGAATGCTGAGAACCTTTGGATTATTGCATTCGAATATATTGTAGTTTTTAGCGTATTTTTGCATGATATTTTTAAACCGAAACTGCTTGAAGCCTAATTTTCCAAAACTTTTTAGACGCCTACTACGCATAATTGCGGCTTTATTTGTGTTGTATATTTCGTCGTTAGTTTTTTTATATGTCAAGCAAGAACGTTTCTTTTTTAATCCGAAACATTTGGATAAAAATTATGCGTTCTCCTTTAAAGAATCTTTTGAAGAACTGAATATTCCAGTTACTGCAACCATTTCATTAAATGCCATTTTGTTTAAAACCGAAAAAACTAGGAAAGGTATAATTATTTATTTTCATGGTAATGCAGGTGCCATTCACGATTGGGGAAAACGCGCACCTTTATATTTAGATAATGGTTACGATATTTTGTTTTTTGATTATCGTGGTTATGGCAAAAGTGATGGCGAATATACAGAAGCAAAGCAATTATTTGACGATGGTGAAGCCGTTTATGAAGCCGTAAAAAAACGCTATTCTGAAAACAATATTGTTATTTTAGGTTACTCCTTAGGTTCTGGAATTGCTGCTTATGTAGCATCCAATAACAACCCTAAAAAACTCATTCTAAATGCACCTTACTACTCATGGAAAACATTAGTTTCTGAAGAAATTGCGCCACCCATTCCAGAATTCTTAATTCGTTATGACATTCCAACCTATCAATTTATAAATAAGATAAAATGCCCTATTTTGATATTTTACGGAACACGCGATTTTTTGATAAATCCTGATACCAATGCCAAGAAACTTCAAGCATTAAATCCTAGTAACATTAAAACATTTCCTATTATAGATGGTGGTCATAATGGTTTACATATTACCAAACAATACTACGATTTGCTAAAACTAAAATTATAGAAGAATAATCTTGTAATACAAACGCCTATGTTTTACACATTAACATGTAAAACATAGGCGTTTCTTATAGCGTGAATTATTAATCGAAAAACTACAGCGGCTTTAAACTTTGCACTCTATAAATTACTAAATCCTCATCTTTATTATCAGGCACTTCAACAAATACTATTTTAAATTCCTGATCAATGTATTTTTCATCGTTTTTTAAATCAAATTGACTTAACACACGTGGATGTACTTCTTCAAAAGCAAGTTCTTCACCGTTATCGAACCAGAATGTATAATAGCCATTCTCGTAAGATTTAAAAGTAGCTGTTCTCATTTTATTGCAATAATTAATCTATATCGTCTTCTGCGTCTTCATCAGTTAACTCAATGTCTGGATCTTGAACAGCTTCTGGATCAGCTCCATCAAAATCTTCATAATCATCTTCATCATAATTCTCCATGGTTACAGCCAATTTGGTACTTACTTTTACCAAATACTTGGTATCTTCAGTTGTAACCTCTACAGCTTCTATGATTTCGTTTTTGGCATTTCTGAAGGAAACTACTTGATCTTCATCATAACCATCAGGATATTTTTCAACGAGCAAGGCTAAAATTTCAGGCGTAAGCTTTTTAAAGTCTACAATTACGCGTTTTAAATTATCATTTCTATTTTTCATTACTAGGCAATTATTTATACTTTTTTAAAAAAATAAAGTTACTATTTATTGTGATTAATTCGAACAACATCATAAAAATCTTTTCGTCTATCTTTCAGATTCTTAACCGCTCCATGCGAATGAAGCTCTCGTAACAAACTTAAATCAACGTCAGCTACTAGAATCATTTCGGTGTTTGGTGTTGCTTCAGCTTTAATGCCATTGCTTGGAAACGAAAAATCGCAAGGTGTAAAAACAGCCGACTGCGCATACTGAATATCCATATTATTTACGTTTGGTAAATTTCCTACACTACCTGAAATAGCCACATAGCACTCATTTTCCACAGCTCTAGCTTGGGCACATAAACGCACACGCGAGTAACCATTTTGGGTATCGGTTAAAAAAGGAACAAATAAAATATCCATACCTTCATCTGCTAATAAACGTGATAATTCTGGAAATTCCGAATCGTAGCAAATTAATATACCAATTTTTCCAGCATCGGTTTCAAAGGTTTGCAATTTATTTCCGCGTTGCATGCCCCAAACTTTAGCTTCATCTGGCGTTACATGAATTTTCTCGTATCGTTCTACACTGCCATCACGACGACACAAATATCCAACATTATATAATTTATCGCCAACCAATTCTGGCATACTGCCAGAAATAATATTAATGTTATACGATATGGATAATTGTTTTAGTTTATTAACAATAGTTTCTGTAAATTTTGCTAACTCACGAATGGCATCAGGCTCATGCATATGGTTAAACTCGGCCATAAGTGGTGCATTGAAAAACTCTGGAAAAACAGCAAAATCTGAACGATAAGCAGACACACTATCTACAAAATATTCTACCTGTTGCATCAATTCGTCTAAACCTGTATAGGTGCGCATTTGCCATTGAATAAGTCCTAGACGTACAATGGTTTTTACAGTACTTGCCTTTTTATTGGGTTTGGTGTAATAAATATTATCCCATTCCATTAAAACGGCATATTCATTGGAAGCCGTATCACCTTCCAAATACCCTTTTAGAATACGAACTGGATGAAAATCATTAGAAATTTGAAAGTTTAAAACTGGATCATGGATTTCTTTCCGCTTAACTTTATCAAAATATTGTTTCGGCGTTAAATGTTTATGTTCATGATAATTTGGCATTCGACCACCAAATACAATACCTTTTAAATTTAAGTTTTCACAAACTTCTTTTCGGTAATCATAAAGGCGTCTTCCTAAACGTAAACCACGATATTTAGGCTTTATAAACACATCAATACCATACAATATATCGCCTTTTGGATTATGGTTTTTAAAGGATTCACCTGCTATAATATCCTCATAGGTGTGCTCATCATCAATAGCATCATAATCTACAATAATGGATAAGGCGCAACCTGCAATATCGCCATCAATTTTTATAACGACTTGACCTTCTGGAAATTTCGTAGTTAAGTCTTCAATATGGTGTTTTTTCCAATAGGAATTTAAAACGCCTCCATACGCTTCTAATGTTGCCGATTTTAGTTCTTCGTAATCATCAACAGTTAGATAGTGTAATTCAATATTTTCTATTTTTTGCGGTTTCATAGTTACATTCCTAGCAGATAAGCAAAAACTAATGGCGCCACAATGGTTGCATCACTTTCAATGATAAATTTTGGTGTGTCAATATCTAATTTTCCCCAAGTAATTTTCTCGTTAGGAACTGCTCCAGAATAGGAACCGTAACTCGTTGTTGAATCACTAATCTGACAGAAGTAACTCCAGAAAGGTGTTTCTGTACGTTCCATATCTTGATATAGCATAGGCACCACACAAATTGGAAAATCGCCTGCAATTCCACCTCCTATTTGGAAGAAACCAATGCCATTTTCAGAATTATTGGTGTACCAATCTGCTAAAAACGTCATGTATTCAATACCAGATTTCATGGTGCTGGCCTGTAATTCACCTTTTAATACATAGCTTGCAAAAATATTACCCATGGTGCTATCTTCCCATCCTGGACAGATAATTGGCAGGTTTTTCTCGGCTGCTGCGTACATCCATGAATCTTTAATATCAATTTCATAATGCTCTTCTAAAACACCTGAAAGTAATAATTTATACATGTATTCATGTGGTAAATAGCGTTCGCCTTTAGCTTCAGAATCTTTCCAGATTTTCACAATATGTTCTTGAATACGTCTAAACGCTTCTTCTTCAGGAATACAGGTATCTGTAACACGGTTTAAACCTTTTTCTAATAAATCCCATTCATCTTGTGGTGTTAAATCGCGATAATTTGGCACACGCTTGTAATGTGAATGTGCTACCAAATTCATGATATCTTCTTCTAAATTTGCACCTGTACAGGATATTATTTGTACTTTATCTTGACGAATCATCTCGGCAAATATTTTCCCTAATTCAGCGGTACTCATAGCGCCAGCTAGCGAAACTAGCATTTTTGCACCATTGTTTAGCTGGTCTTCATACCCTTTTGCGGCATCTACTAAAGCAGCTGCGTTAAAGTGTAAATAATACTTTTCTATAAATTTTGATATTTCTCCTTTAGTTGTCATCGTCTTCATTAAATTTAGAAAATTTATTAGTATTTTCTTTTGATTCATTAAAATTGTTATCGAAGCTATCTTCAGCAGCTTCGTCTAGAAATTTGTAGGTTA
>CBFHJN010000043.1:0-14949 GCA_965655805.1 Flavobacteriaceae bacterium | reverse complement strand
TAGCTGGTGTTATTATCTTCCACTTTTTAGTTGGTTTTATTTATCTTATCTATAAACTGACCAAGAAAAAATAGACTTTTTGATGCTTATCTAAAAAGAATAATTACTTTTGCCGTGAATTTGGTTTGATGGTAAATCAGCATATTTTTTAATTTGTTTTTTATTGAAAAAAGTGCACTATTACATCAATTAAAAGGGAATCTGGTTAAAATCCAGAACTGTTCCCGCAACTGTAAGCTATAACGCTTCATGTTACACTTCAAGTCACTGTTTCGATGAAATGGGAAGACGAACATGAAGACGCAAGTCAGGAGACCTGCCAATTTCATAACCTTATAATTTAAAGCTTTCGGGTAAAAGGCTTCTTGGATATGAAACGGCTTATATTTCTTACTTTTTTAATTGGTTTAACTTTCAGTGTAAATGCCCAAACGGCTTTAGACTCATTGCAGCTTTTGGATGAAGTGATTTTGAAATCGGATATAGCATTAAATCGGTTTTCAAATACCCAAAAAACAGAACAGCTTTCGGATACGCTTTTATCTAGAAGTGCCTCATCTTTAACGGATGTATTGAATTATAATTCCACCATTTATTTTAAGGAAAACGGTTTAGGCATGGTGTCTTCGGCTTCGTTTAGAGGTACAACGGCTCAACAAACGGCTGTTGTTTGGAATGGCATCAACATTAATTCGCAATTTACAGGACAAACGGATTTTAATACCATCAATATTCGTAATTTTGATGATGTAACCATAAGAAGTGGTGGTGGCAGTGTGCTTTATGGAAGTGGCGCCATAGGTGGCAGTGTTCACCTAAATAATCAATTACAGTTTAATGAAGGTTTTAAAAATAGTCTGTTGTTGCGTTATGGTAGTTTCAATACGTGGGATGGTAGTTTTAAATCGGGTTTTTCAAATAGTAAATTGGCATTAAATTTTGAGGTCAGTCGCGCCAATTCATCAAATGATTTTCAGTTTGTAGATTCTGAAAAAACCAATCTGAACGGTCAGTACTACAACCAAAGTTTTTCAGGGAATTTAGCTTATAAATTGAATGCTAAAAACACGCTGAAATTTTATAGTTACACATTTGATGGCGAACGGCATTTTTCAAAAATAGTTGCTTCGGAAACACCGACGAAATATCAAGATTTCAATACCCGAAATTTATTAGAATGGGTTGGTTTGTATAACGGGTTTACGTCTCGATTAAAGTTAGCTTACATAACGGAAGATTATAAGTATTTTCAAAATATTGAAAAACCATCAAAAGCAGGTGCAAAAGCAAAAATAATTGTTGGGAAATATGACTTGGCTTTGAAAGTATCTAAATCGCTTCTTCTTAATTCAGTTATTGATGTGACTAAAACCTCTGCTGTAGGTTCAGACATTGATGCGGATAACAGAACGGTTACATCCTTTAATCTACTATTAAAGCATAATTTGGCTTCAAAATTATTATATGAAGCTTCTGTTAGAAAGGAAGTTACAGACACATATAAAACGCCCTTGTTGTTTCATGTAGGTGTGAATTATAACCCATTTGATTTTTATACACTCGCCATAAGTGGTTCTCGAAACTATAGAATGCCAACCTTTAATGATTTGTATTGGGAAGGTAGTGGTAAGACAGAATTGAAACCTGAAGACTCCTATCAAGTAGAAATGAGTCATACTTTAGAATTTAAAAACGTTTCATTTTCGGCTACTGGTTTTTATAATGATATAACTGATATGATTCGATGGATTCCGGCTGGTTCTAATTGGAAGCCAACCAACACCGATCATGTAAAAACCTATGGTTTGGAAGCTCAATTGGAATTAAAACACCAAATTCAGCATCATCATTTCAGTTTAGGCGGCAGTTATGGGTATACTATTTCAGAAAATCAAGAAACCGAAAAACAATTGATTTATGTACCTAAACATAAAACCACAGGGTCGTTTAATTATCACTTCAAACGGCTTTCTGCATATTACCAGTTACTATATGTTGGCGAGGTGTTTATACTATCTGACAATAATCCTAAATACATACTTGACGCCTACACAGTTTCTAATGTTGGTGCAGAATATGCTTTAGGAACCACCAACCAATATGCAATTGGTTTCCAAATAAAAAATCTTTTTAACGAAGACTACCAGAGCGTAGCAAACCGCTACATGCCTGGAATTAACTATAACTTTTATATAAACCTTAAATTTTAAAAAATGAAAAATGTAATTAAGTTTTTAACTTTCAGTCTGCTATTTGCAGTTGTATTCACATCGTGTAATAATGATGATGACAATTTTGCAAACATACCAGTCTCATTAGGAGAATATGATAACGGAATTTTAGTAAGTGCAGAAGGCGGAAGCGCACTTTCAGGATCGGTTTCTTATATTTCTGCTAATTATTTAAATACTGAAAATACCATTTTCAGTAATGCGAATGGTGAAACGTTAGAAACTTATGTGCAATCTATTGGATTTAATGGCTCCCAAGCTTATATTGTGGTAGATAACAATAATATTCATGTGGTAAACAGGTATACTTTTTTAAAAGAAGCAACCATTTCAACAGGATTAAATTTACCGCGTTACATGACATTTGCAAACGGTAAGGGTTATGTAACCAATTGGGCAGACGGATTTGATGCGAATGATGATTTTATAGCAGTCGTAAATTTAGAAACAAACCTTGTAGAAACCACAATTCCAGTAGCTGAAGGTCCAGAGCAAATGCTTGTGTATGCGAACAAATTATATGTGTCACACAAAGGTGGATATGGCTCTAATAATATTATATCAGTAATAGATTTAAGTACAAATGTTATCAATACGATTACGGTTAATGATGTACCGGATGAAATGTTTATTAATACCTCTCGCGAATTAGTTGTTTTATGCGAAGGCAATCCAGCTTGGACTGGTAATGAAACAACTGCATCTATTACTAAAATAGATTTAAGCACAGATACCGTTTCCGAAACGTTATTATTTACTGATGGTGTACACCCAGCACAAATGAGCTATAGTAATGGAAACTTGTACTATCAAGCTAATAATGAAATTTTTGTTATGGCTGATGCAGATGCTGCCCTACCAATGACATCCATTATTAATTTAGGAACTATTACTACTTATGGTATGACGGTTAAAGCCGATAAGTTATATGTTACCGACGCTAAAGATTACAATTCTTTAGGTGATATGCTCGTCTATGATTTAAACACAAATACCAAAATCCATACATTTGAAGTTGGTTTAGTACCATCAAAAATTTATTTTAATTAAGGACAGTCACTATTAAATTTAAATAACAAAAAAGCATCATTTGGTTAATTTCTAAATGATGCTTTTTTTAATTCTCAATATTTATTTTTCAATCGTTAAACAAATTATCATAGAATTATCAATTTAAATGTGGATATGATATAAGATTAAGATTCCAATTGTTAATAACTCAAATTTTAACGTTGTTTTAACGAATAATTTACACTTTTTATCGATAAGCCACTGAACACTACGGTTTAAACTTTTTAATTGTGATATATTGAGCCACTATTAATTAATTTAAACCATATTTAAAAATGAAAAAATTTACATTTCAAATTTTTGCGATTTTAGCCTTTGCCTTTTCTTGGCAGGTTAATGCGCAATTTACGGAGAGTTTCGATAGCGAAATTCCAGCCACATGGTCAGTCGTAGATGTAGACGGTGGTAATACCTGGGTATACTCTGATGCCCAAAGTTATTCTGGAGATGGAAGTGCTCGTATTACTTACAATTCGAATGCTCATGATGACTATTTAATTTCACCGCAATTTACAGTTACTGCTGGTATTTCAGATAGAATTTCTTTTTGGGCTGCTAGTTATCTTGGATATGTTGAATCATTTGAAGTATTACTTTCTACAACTGGTAATGCTCCAGCAGATTTTTCAGTCTCACTTGGAGATGAATTAGCTTCTGCAGATGCTCCAGCTTTTGAACAATTTTCTTATGACTTATCTGCTTATGATGGAACTCCAGTTTATATAGCTATTAAAGCTACAGGAACAGATCAGTTCTATTTATATGTAGACGAGTTCGTTAATGATGCTGCTCCAGCCTGTACTGCAGCTGTTGTTAGCTCTTCCGCAGTAATTGATAATTGCGCAGGAAGTAATTATACTGTTTTTGTAGATTTTACCTCTGTAGGTGATGCTACTGCAGTTTCTGATGGTACAAATACCTACCCTATTGTTGGAACAAGTGTAACAGCTGGCCCATTTGCTATAGGAACACCACAAACCTTATCGGTTGTTCATTCAGATGCTGCTTGTGATTTTTCTTTAGGTAATTTTTCAGATTCATGTCCTGCAAATCAAGATACTTGTGCTACAGCTGACGTTGTAACAGAAGGGTCGTATACAACCACTATAAATCAAGGTACTGGAGGTTCAGAAATGGGAACAGGTGGTGATTCTGCCTTTTTCATATTTACTGCTCCAGGAGATGGTACGTTAAATGTAAATTCATGTAATGGAGGTGCAGATAGCTTTTTAAATATAGGAACTGGAACATGTGGTGCATTAGTTGTTGAAGGCTCTAATGATGACAATTGTGCTTCAGGCTTAGGTAATAATTATGCTTCAGAAGTTGAAATTACAGTAGTTGGTGGTACTGATTACTACATTGAATGGGATGATAGATATTCATCGGGTGCCAATACTTTTGATTGGTCCATTACGTTTACACCTGCACCATTATGTATTGCTGGCGTTGCAACAGCTACGATAGTTGAAGATTGTGTAGCGGAAACATTTGTTATTAATGTTGATGTGACAACCGTAGGTAATGCTACGGAAATTTTTGATGGAACAGATACTTTTGCTATTTCAGGTACTGGAGTTGTTCCTGTTGGGCCTTATGCTTTTGGTACTTCAGTAACGTTAGATCTTGTTCATGATGATGCCGCTTGCGATTTTGAATTAGGAACTTATGATTTTGCTGGATGTCCTCCTGCAAATGATGAGTGCGCAGGAGCCGAAACAGTTGCTTGTGGTGGCCAATATACTGGTGATACTTCATTAGCAAATCCAGAATCTCCTGATCCAGGAACTTGTACAACGAGTGCTGGTACTGCAGGAGCAGTTTGGTACACAATTACAGGTGCTAACTCTAATGACGCTGGTGCAGTAATAGGATCTGTTGGTGACGAAGTGACATTAGATTTAAGTTTATCTACTTTTGACACTAAAATCCGCGTATTTGAAGGTGCTTGTGGCGCATTTACATGTGTTGGAGGTAATGATGATGGAGGAACTGGAAACACATCCTTATTCACTTTTACTGCAACTGTAGGAACTGAATATTATATATTAGTTCATGGTTTCAGTGGAAATGCTGGAGCATATACATTAGATGTTACTTGTGTAGCACCACCTTTATGTACACCAGGAGCAGCAACAGCAACAATCGTTGAAGATTGTGTTGCAGAAACATTTGTTATTAATGTAGATGTGACTACTGTTGGTAATGCAACAGAGATTTCTGATGGAACCGATACTTATGCTATTTCTGGTGCAGGAATCATTCCTGTTGGTCCTTATGCTTTTGGTACTTCTGTAACTTTAGATATCGTTCATGATGATGCAGCTTGCGATTTTGAATTAGGAACTTATGATTTTGCAGCTTGTCCAGCAACTAATGTTGACTGTGCGAACGCAACACCAATAGCTTGTGGTGATACTATTTCTACAAGTTCAGTTGGTTCTACAGGAAACTCTGAAGATATTGGGTGTTCTATGGGCTCAAATGGTCTTTGGTTCACGTTTGTGGGGACTGGAGGTGATATAACAGTATCATCAACTGCAAGTTTTGATCATAGACAAGGTATAGCAAGTGGAACTTGTGGTTCATTAGTTAACATCGTTTGTGATGATCAAAGTACAGGAGCAGAAACACACACGTTCGCTTCTAATTTAGGTGAAACGTATTATGTGTATATTGCTAACTATTCGTCATCAAGTTCAAGTACTGGTGCTATTTCCATTACTTTAACATGTGCTGTTGTGCCAACTTGTACACAAGCTGTTGTTGATAGTTCTACAATAGTAGAAACATGTAATCCAGATGGAACAGGAACGTTTGTAGTGAATCACGTAGTTTCTAATGCAGGTGATGCAGGAACTGTTTTTGATGATGGAACTAACACGTATCCAGTAACAGTAGGTACTGTAACAACTGGACCATATAATAGTGGTGACTCTGTAACTATAGAGTTAGTAGGCGTAGATTCAGATTGTGATTTCACAGTAGGAACTTACACGTTTACATGTCCACAACCAGCTCCACCTTATGATGAAATTACGGATCCAATTAAATTACAAAATGGAAGTGCTGTTTGTGAAGATCCAGTAGTGGTTACAAATGTTGGTGCTACAGATTCTATTGAAGCTGGTGCGTCTTGTGGAACACCTGAAGGTGATCTTTGGTTTCAAATTGAAATTCCTAACACAGGCGAATTAACTGTTGAAACAAGTACTACAAGTGGTGGAGTTACAGATACAGTTATGGCTATTTATTCTGGTACTCCAGGTAATTTAGTGGAAATTGCATGTGATGATGATGGTGGTCCTGGATTGTTTTCTAGTATTGCATTAACTGGATATACACCAGGTGAACAATTCTATGTAAGAGTTTGGGAGTTTGGAAATAACAATTTTGGTACGTTTAGTATCTGTGCATGGTCGCCTACAACATTAAGTGTAGATACCAATGTAATTGAAGGATTCTCTTATTATCCAAACCCTGTTAGTAATGTGTTAAATGTAAAAGCACAGAATTCAATTAGTAATGTTGCTGTTTACAACATGTTAGGTCAAGAAGTACTACGTACAGCTCCTAACACTGTTGCAAGTGAGGTAAACATGTCTAACTTACAAACAGGAGCTTACTTTGTTAAAGTAACTATTGGAGATACTACCAAAACAATTCGTGTTATTAAAAACTAATAAAACGAAGTAGTTATTAAATAATATAGAAAAACCTAGACGGAAACGTCTAGGTTTTTTGCTTTATAAGGTATTATATAATGTTGGTTTACACATAGGAATATATTAATATCCTAACCACTAATCAACATACATTCCGATAGAAAACGGATTGAAATCAGTTTTGTCACCAACTAAATTCAGCGCTTCTTGATATGGAAAAGCCATACGTGTATCATCTAAAATAAGTTGTAAAGCGGCAGCTAAAAGCGGTTCTGTTTCTGAACCAAGTATTCCCATATTACCATAATTTTCCGCTAACATAAAGTCTGGTGTTAAGCCTTGACTGTAATCTGTATTTCCCACAGAATTTAAAGACTTTAAAACCAAGGGTTGCATGGCATATAAATGCGACGGATTGGCATTTGCTCTTCTAAAATCTGGTGCATCATAAAGCGTAATAGAAGCTTGAAATTTACCAGCCGTTTCGGTGCCAATATGCACCACATCAATATATGGATCCAAACTATTTATAACCAACTCACTAGCCGAAGCCGAACGTTTCGTTGTTAAAACATATACTTTGTTCAGGTTTAAAATATTCAAAGGCGCACCATCATCATTATTTGTGAAATAATTGGTGGTTTGTTCAACTGATAATTGCCCTTGAATATCAGAATTCCATTCTTCAGTACTAAACACATTACCTGTTTGACCTGCTATCATGCTGGATAATAAAATAGCGGTATTAACAGAGCCTCCTGAATTGTAACGTAAATCCAACACTAAATTTTGAACGTTATTAGCTAAAAACTGACCAAATACCGCATTTAACTGCGAATCGAAATCCCTAGTAAATCCGTTATACATTAAATAGCCAACGTTTTCTCCCGCTACCTCAAAAATGTCTGTTTTAAAAATGGGA
This sequence comes from Flavobacteriaceae bacterium, assembly GCA_965655805.1. Taxonomy (GTDB): domain Bacteria; phylum Bacteroidota; class Bacteroidia; order Flavobacteriales; family Flavobacteriaceae; genus Algorimicrobium. The sequence continues at coordinate 7,060 of CBFHJN010000043.1, read as the reverse complement.
TTTTCCGTGGTGGCAGATTTAGACAATGTAATGCTTTGACCATTCGGTACAATGGTGTCATCATTTGTTTCTGGCGTTCCGTTATCATCATAATCAGCCAAGTTAAGCGTATAGACAGAATTTTGTAGTAAACCGCTAAAGTTACTTGTGTTTAATGGATTTCCATCTATGGCATAAAAAATAGTACCCCTAGACATCCCTTGATTGCTCGCGCTGGAATTAGGCAAAACATAACCAACATAGCCAAAAACATTATTAGAGCCATTTGGATAGCGTAAAAGTCCAAAGTCCATCCCATTATTGAGCGTGGTACCGTTTAATTGTTGTTCTAATTGAATATAATTAGAGGTAATCCAACTAAATCTATCCACTGTTTGTGGTTGATAGCGTAAATATTCAAATAAAGCTTCAGGAGAATCATAGCTATTCAAAAATTCTTGATAACTACCCGAATCAAATCGATCATTTGCCAAATCGGGAACATTATCTTTATAAAGATAATAGGCATTTAAACCACGCCAAACAAAATCATTCAAGTCTCGCGTTGACGCCGGATTATCATCTATATCTTCGAAACAGCCCATAAATATTGGGCATATTGAAATAAGTAACAAAAAAATGCATAGTTTTTTCATGGCAATTATATTTTTAATTATTCTTTTTCTTGTACTAAAAGTACTTACTTTATAACATATTAAAAATTATTTGTAACAAATTTAGTAATCATTCGTCGTAATAGTAAGTAGCCAAAAACCAGCTATTACAGATTAACCACAACTTATGACACAGACAGAATTTTTAAATATTGTTATGCCATTTAAAGATAAAGTCTTTCGTTTAGCTAAACGATTACTGGTTTCTCGAGAGGAAGCTGAAGATGCGACTCAAGAGATTATCTTAAAGTTATGGAAAAATCAAGAGAAAATGAGCGACTATAAAAATGTAGAAGCATTTTCTATGACGATGACCAAGAATTTTTGTTTAGACAAACTAAAATCTAAACAAGCACAAAATTTAAAAATTGTTCATAGCAATTATGAAGATCATAATGTGTCTTTACAAAAAGGAGTTGAGGTAAATGATAGTCTGGAATGGGTGAGTAGGATAATGGCAGATTTACCGGAACAACAAAAAATGGTTGTTCAATTGCGAGATATAGAGCAGTATGATTATGATGAAATAGCTAAAATGCTCGACATGAATCCAACAGCTGTTAGAGTAGCTTTATCAAGAGCTCGAAAAACAATACGAGAAAAATTAACTAATACACATAACTATGGTATTAAATAATATAGAAAAATTACTTGAAAAGTACGAGAATGCGGAAACAACGCTTCAAGAAGAAGGCGAATTAAAGGCCTATTTTACCCAAGCGGATGTGGCTCCACATTTAGAAATGTACAAGCCTATGTTTGCTTATTTTTCAATGAATCAAGCCGAAGTTTCAACTCAAGAAATACCCTTAAGTAAAACAAGAGGTTTTAATTATAAATGGTTAGCGGTAGCAGCAATAGCGGTAATTTCAGTTAGCTTGTATGTTAACAATCCATTTCAGCAACAAGATGATTTTGGAACCTATGATGATCCCATGTTGGCTTATAACGAAGTAGTAAAATCATTAGAAATGATATCAACACATATGAATAAAGGATTTGAAAAGGTCAGTTATCTGAATGCGGTAAATGACGGGATATCCACTGTAAATTATTTAAAAGAAATGGAGAACTCCACAAATAGGATTTATAAAAGCAAACAATAAAAAAAATGATAACAATAAATAAAACAATAAAAATGAATAACTCAAATACAAATACTATGAAAAAGTACACTTTAATTTTCGTTCTGGCACTTATGATGATGCCATTCGCTTCTCAAGCACAAGATATTTTTGCTAAATACAGCGAAAATACTGACGTAACTTATGTATCTATTAAGCCTAAAATGTTTCAAATGTTGGCTAAAATGGATATTAATACAGACGATCCAGAGTCACAGGAATATCTTAACATGGTAAATAGTATTACCAGTTTCAAAGTTATTTCAACAGGTAACAAAGCGATTTCTGCAGATGTGTCTAGTTGGGTTAAATCCAGAAAAAATTCACTTGAAGAGTTAATGGTCGTGAAAGATGACGGTATGAATATGACCTTTTACGTAAAAGAAGGACGTGACGCTGATCATGTAAGCGAATTCCTAATGTTTGTTGATGGTTTAGGTGCCATTACTAAAGATATGGATGTGAATATGAATGGTAAAAAACGTGAATTTGAAACGGTTGTTGTTTCTTTAACAGGTGATATTGACTTAAATCAAATTTCAAAATTGACTCAAAAAATGGGTATCCAAGGTGGTGAGCATTTAGAAAAGAAAGATAAAAGATAATACTCATCATGAAACAATCAATCAAATATACCGTGTTCAGTTTACTAGCGTTTATTTCGTTAGTAAGCTGTAATAACGGCGAATCTCTACAAACATATTTTGTAGACCATCAAGAAACAGCAGATTTTATTTCTGCTGATATACCAACTTCCGTTGTTAGTTTGGATGAAACCACGATAACGGATGATCAAAAAGCAGCCTATAACTCTGTTCAACGTTTAAATTTTTTAGGTTATAAAATGAACGACACCAATATGGCAACTTATACCACAGAATTGGCTAAAGTAAAATCCATTTTGAATAATGTGAAATACAACGAACTTTTGGAGTTTAGTGATAGTGGGAATAAATTTGTTGTAAAATATCTTGGCGATGATGAGAGTGCAGAAGAAGTTATTGTATTTGCAAGCTCAAAAGAAATGGGGTTTGGAATTGTTAGAATTTTAGGAAATAATATGCGACCAGAACAAATGGCAACACTGGCAAGTGCTGTTCAAAATGCAGAATTCGACCAATCACAATTGCAGGGAATAACAGATTTTTTTAAATAAGAATTGAAAGTAAGAAGCAATTTAAAGCAAAAAACGACCAAAATTAATTGGTCGTTTTTTGTTTTTATGAACTATGATTATCGTCTTTTTCCTCTTGTTGTTTTTTTAATGTCACAAAAATATTTACTAAAACCACTATAAATAACACAATAAAAATCCCTCTAATCATATAGTTTTCCAATAAACCAAAAATGCCAGCTATTGAAAATCCAAAACCAACAATACCACAAAGTATCAGTGACTGTTTATCGGTTAACATATTAAATACCTGTATAATTGTTTGGCGTAATAGCTTTCAGTTCTTTTTTAATGGCTTCAGAAACATCTAAAGTATCAATAAAGTTAGCAATAGATTGCTGATTGATTCTTTCATTTGTGCGCGTTAAGCCTTTTAAAGCTTCATAGGGATTTGGATAACCTTCACGACGTAAAATAGTTTGAATGGCTTCTGCAACAACGGCCCAATTGTTTTCTAAATCTTCAGCAAATTTACCTTCATTTAAAAGTAATTTGTTTAACCCTTTTAAAGTAGATTTAAAACCAATAATAGTATGTCCAAAAGGTACACCAACATTACGTAAAACTGTACTATCCGTTAAATCACGTTGCAATCTAGATATCGGTAATTTAGCCGATAAATGCTCAAAAATAGCATTAGCAATGCCCAAATTTCCTTCACTGTTTTCAAAATCAATTGGGTTAACTTTATGTGGCATAGCTGAACTTCCCACTTCACCTGCCTTAATACGCTGTTTGAAATAATCCATAGAGACATAAGTCCAGATATCACGATCCAAATCGATTATAATGGTATTGATACGTTTCAAGGTATCAAATAACGCTGCCATATGGTCATAATGCTCAATTTGCGTGGTAGGAAATGAGTGGTGTAAACCTAATTTTTCTTGAACAAATTTATGCCCAAACGCTTTCCAGTCAATTTGTGGATAAGCCACATGATGTGCATTGAAATTCCCTGTGGCTCCACCAAATTTGGCAGCACTTGGAATATCATTCAATAAATCGAATTGCGCTTCTAGTCGTGTTACAAATACTTGAATTTCCTTTCCTAAACGAGTTGGTGATGCTGGCTGACCATGCGTTCTTGCCAACATGGAAATAGATTTCCAATCTTCGGTTAGTGTTTTTAGTTTTTCTAAAACGGCAAAATATTCAGGAACATATACATCATTCATTGCTTCTTTGATGCTTAAAGGAATGGCTGTATTATTAATATCTTGAGAAGTTAATCCGAAGTGAATAAACTCTTTATATTTTGAAATATTTAAAGCATCAAACTTTTCTTTTATAAAATACTCAACAGCTTTTACATCATGATTCGTTTCTTTTTCTATTTCTTTAATAGCAGATGCATCAATAGCTGTGAAATTTTTGTAAATAGCGCGCAAATCATCAAATAAATCCGTATTAAAATCTGCTAATTGCGGCAAAGGAATTTCACATAAAGCAATAAAATATTCAATTTCTACTTGAACGCGATATTTAATTAATGCTTCTTCAGAAAAATATGGTGCTAATTTTTCTACTTTATTGCGGTAGCGACCATCAATAGGAGAGATGGCATTTAATGACGATATTGACATGATGTTTGTTGTGTGTTAAAAGTTGCGAAGATACGCTTTTTATGTAAAAAGTTAAACTCTAAAAAATTAAGTTTTTCTGATATTCAAGCGATTTTACTTATCTTGTCAATGCTAATTTTTTAATTATGAAACGCCTTATATTTATCAGTTTATTTTTAGTTTTCCAAATGAGTTTTTCACAATTTTATAAAAAGTCCGAGCCGTTCACACATACCTATTCTATAGTCGCGCGAGATTCTGTAACTGGAGAAATGGGTGTTGCCGTGCAATCTCATTGGTTTAGTGTTGGCAGTTTAACTATTTATGGCGAAGCTGGTGTTGGTGTGGTAGCCACCCAATCTTTGGTTAACCCAAGTTATGGACCTAAAGGTTTAGCGCTTATGAAACAAGGTGTTTTACCACAGGAAGCCTTAAATCAATTGTTAAAAGCGGATGCTGGTTCTATGTATCGTCAAGTGGCCTTTTTAAATTTTAATGGTGAAGTGGCTTCGCATACAGGTGATTTATGTATTGCTGAAGCTGGTCATAGAAACGGCAAAAATTTTTCGGTTCAGGCCAATATGATGCTAAACAATACCGTTTGGGATGTTATGGCGAATGCGTTTGAAACAACAAACGGAACTTTAAGTGAACGCATTTTGGCAGCCATGAAAGCTGCACAAGCTGAAAAAGGAGATATTCGTGGGAAACAATCGGCTGCTATTTTAATTGTAAAACCCGAAACCACCGGAAATAGTTGGGAAGATACCGTCATGGATTTGCGCATTGAAGATCATGAAAACCCAATTGAAGAACTGGAGCGTCTCATGGAAATTCATAAAGCGTATAATTTTATGAATCTCGGTGATTTAGCCATGGAAGTTGGTGATTCTGAAAAAGCAGAAAGCTATTACTTAAAAGCACAAGCACTTTTTCCTGATAATTTAGAAATGCAGTTTTGGTACGCTATTAATATGATCAATAATAAAGAGGTTGATCAAGCTAAACCCATTTTAAAACGCATTTATAAGGCAGATTCCAATTGGAAATTGTTAACAGAACGCTTGGTTGCGAGTAAACTATTGGAAATTTCAGAAGCTGATTTAAAGGCTATTTTGCAGCTTTAATCTTTTTTAAAATATGGTTAGCACGAGCCTTAAAACCGGAACTTTGCATTTGATAGTCACGCTCTAAAATTAAAACCAGTTCTGGATGAATCCAGTTATAATTGGTTCCAAAAAGATATAAGGTATTCATGGAGTAGGCCTTTGGTGCTATTTTTTCATCACGAATCATATAGTCAAAACAGACTTCAATAATCCGTTCTTGATGCATGGTCTTTAAGTTTTGTTTGATGCTATTATCAGTTTTTGAATAGTATGCTTTGGCCAAATACTCACAAATTTTGGCAATAGGTCTCACAGCAGGATCCAGATGAACGCTGTGCATCTTTTCAGTGAAAATATTTAAATGCGGAATGAGGTAGTCTAAATTCTCATGACACATAAACTCCAAAACCCAAGCAGCTCTGCAGGAAATTTTATCATCAACTTGAAATAGAATATCCAATAACTTCGGAATTAATTCCGGATTTTCTATTACCAGATTGGCATAAAAAAGTCGCTTTTCTCGTGAATGATTCACATAATTTAATTCCGAGTAGAGTTGCTCTGTAGTCACTTGTTTTTCTTATTTTTGACTCAATAAATTTACATAAAATGAAATTAGTAAAGAAAATTCTCGTCGTATTGTTGGTAACCTTTGTTATAGCACAATTTTTTGGTCCAGAAAAAAACACAGGCGATTTAGCTTCAGTGGAACCGTTTTTAACGGAAACAAATCCACCAGAGGGTGTTGCAGCTATTTTGAAAGAAACTTGCTTTGATTGCCATAGTAGTCATACACGATATCCTTGGTATGATAAAATTACACCTGTTAATTACTGGTTGGCAGAACATGTAAATGACGGTAAAAAACATTTTAATGTTTCTGTTTGGAATGATTATTCTGTAAAGAAAAAAGATCATAAGTTAGAGGAGCTAATAGAAATGGTAGAGGACAAAGAAATGCCATTAGAATCCTATACGTATACACATGGAGACGCTAATTTAACAGATGCGCAAATTGAAAGCGTTATCAATTGGGCAAAAAATGTACGCATGAAGTACGGTTTAATGCCAAAACCAGAGTAGTCTTCTGATATTTTTATGATGAAGAAACTACTCATTATTGGCTGTGTGTGGCCTGAACCTAATAGTTCGGCAGCAGGTTCACGCATGCTTCAATTAATGAAACTGTTTCAATCAGAAAATTATCATATTACATTTGCTACAGCTACCGCTAAAACAGAGAATGCGTTTGATTTATCAACTTTGGGCATTCCCGAAGTTGCCATTAAATTAAACGACACTAGTTTTGATGATTTTATAAAATTCCAAAATCCAGATGTTGTATTATTCGACCGGTTTTTAACCGAGGAGCAATTTGGTTGGCGAGTTACTGAAAACTGTCCAAATGCGTTACGCAGATTAGATACCGAAGACT
>CBFHJN010000042.1:0-15022 GCA_965655805.1 Flavobacteriaceae bacterium | reverse complement strand
AAATAGATGCTTTTTTAGATTTAGTAAAAAAGAAAGATGGTCATGAACCTGAATTCCTGCAAGCTGTTCACGAAGTTGCTGAAACAGTTATTCCATTTATAGAAAAAAACCCGAAATATAAGGGTAAAATGTTATTGGAGCGTATGGTTGAACCAGAACGCACGATTATTTTTAGAGTGCCTTGGATTGATGATAAAGGAAATACGCAAGTAAATCGAGGATTTAGAGTTGAATTTAATTCTGCCATCGGACCCTATAAAGGCGGCTTACGTTTTCACCCATCTGTAAATTTAAGTATTCTTAAGTTTTTAGGCTTTGAGCAAGTATTTAAAAATTCGCTTACAACATTGCCTATGGGTGGCGGAAAAGGAGGGTCTGATTTTGACCCAAAAGGAAAAAGTGATAATGAAGTGATGCGTTTTTGCCAATCTTTTATGTCTGAATTATTCCGTCATATTGGCCCAAATACAGATGTACCAGCTGGTGATATTGGTGTTGGTGGTCGTGAAGTAGGCTATATGTTTGGTCAATATAAGCGTTTGCGTAATGAATTTACTGGCGTTTTAACAGGTAAAGGTATTTCTTTTGGAGGATCCTTAATTCGTCCAGAAGCTACAGGTTATGGCTGTGTGTATTTTGCACAAAATATGTTAGCTACTAAAAATGATTCTTTACAAGGGAAAACGGTTGTTATCTCGGGATCAGGAAACGTAGCACAATATGCTTGTGAAAAGGCAACAGAACTAGGTGCTAAAGTAGTAACCTTGTCGGATTCATCAGGATATATTCATGATACGGCTGGTATTGACGCCGAAAAATTAGCCCATGTTATGGACATTAAAAATGTTCAAAGAGGACGTATTAGCGATTATATAAATAAATATCCAAATGCTACATTTCATGGTGGTGAAAGACCTTGGTCTGTAATTTGTGATGTGGCTATGCCATGTGCAACCCAAAACGAGTTAGATGGCCATGAAGCAAACACCTTGATAGCGAACAACGTAATGGTGGTTGCAGAAGGCGCTAATATGCCTACTACACCAGAAGCTATTGAAGCTTTTCAGAAAGCAAAAGTCATGTTCTCACCTGGAAAAGCATCTAATGCTGGAGGTGTAGCTACGTCTGGATTAGAAATGAGTCAAAACTCACTACGTTACAATTGGACACGTGAGGAGGTAGATGCTAAATTGCATCAAATTATGGATGCTATACACGATTCATGTGTAACGTTTGGAACGCAAGAAGATGGTTATATAGACTACGTGAAAGGTGCTAATATTGCTGGTTTTGTAAAAGTTGCAGATGCCATGTTAGCGCAAGGAGTCGTGTAAATTAAGTTTATTATAAATTGCAAAAAAGCTTCTTAGTCAACTAGGAGGCTTTTTTTGTTTAGAAGCAAATCTATATTACGCTCGACAATTTCAAAGATGATTAGATCGGGTTTTTCTTTTTTAATTTGTTCTTTATGTATCACATAATCCTGTAAATATATAATGTCGTTAAAGCTTTCATTGAAATATGGCATCCATATATAGGAGAATGAATCATGATGCATAACAAGTTTCGGACGCTGCTCAACACTATTAGTTTCAACTGTTTTTTTTGAAAAGATTAAAGTAGATTCATCCAAATTAAGATTAATCATTTTTATAATATCGCCTTGCTCTATAGCCTCTATATGTGTATTATAATCTTCCAAAGAAACCGTTGGAATATTGAAATTATTATTAATAATTTTCAAGGTTTCTCGATATCCAATAAAAGCACCATAATCATTCCAATGAGAATCTGTTTTATGGTAAAGTTGATGGTCCTGTTTTTGGGCCAACAAGGGTTCCGTTAAATCAATAATTTCAAAATTTATTTGTTCTTTTAAATAGGTTTTTAAGACATTCAATTTCGATTTATGTTGCTTGAATTGATATGGTAAATATTCTTTATAAATACTGTTTTTGTTTGGTGGGACAACCACGTAAAATGCAATATCTTGCGAATTTAAATAGGTTTGAATTTCTGAAATTCTTCGACTAATTTCTTGCATGTCGTCCGTATTGAAATAGTTCCTTCCAAAAGCATTATTAAGTGTATTGTTATAGCTATTTCCTAAAAAATACCAGCCATTTAAACCTTTTACAACCTTGTTTGGCATGGGTGTTTCTTTAAGAACTTTAAACTTGAAATCGATATAGTTATTTACTAAAGTTGTTTTTAAGCCGAAATTTTCTGTGTAAAAATTTTTAAATTCTACAATGGATTTGGTTGGAGTTTTAAAATTGAATTCTGGCGCTTTTTGAAAGGCTCTATTTTCATTATTTTCAGCGGTTTCCAAATCAAAAAATAAAATCACATTAGGCAATATCAGCATCATTATAAAGATGCAGATAAATAGTGTATGTAAGATGTTGGATTTGTTTTTCATTAAAATCTAAAATAAATAAACGGATTATAAGAATCTGTAGCTATATATGTGAAACAGATTACTAATAAAATAAAAAGACCTACTAACTTTAATGGTAAAAATATTTTTTTCGTATTTGTTGATATATTCAAACTATAAATATAACGTTTTAGTTGGCTGTAGATTGGTGTAGATAGCATTGTAGCAAGAACGAGCACAAATAGTAACTCTTTAGTTAAATAGAAATTTAAGAATTCGGTATTTGTTGAAAGCGAAAAATCAAACATCGTGGTAATATAGTTAAAGGCGTCGCCAATAGTATTGCTCCTAAAAAATACCCAGGAAATACTTAAAACAAGAATCACATACAGGTGAGAAAAAATGGGTGATGATAGTTTAATAGACTTATTTATTAAAATACGTTCTATAATAAGAAAAGCACCATGAAAAAGACCCCAAACAACAAAAGTCCAACTAGCTCCATGCCATAAACCAGTAATCAAAAAAACGATAATTAAGTTTATATACGTGCGCCAATTCCCTTTTCTATTTCCACCAAGTGAAATATATAAATAATCTCGAAACCATGTTGAAAGTGTCATGTGCCAACGCCTCCAAAACTCTCTAATAGATTTAGAAATGTATGGAAAATTAAAATTTTCAGGAAAATTGAATCCAAACATCTTACCTAATCCAATGGCCATATCCGAATAGCCTGAAAAATCAAAATATATTTGGAAACTGTAAGCTATTACTCCCAACCAGGCTGTAATTGCTGATGATTCAGAGGCTGGTAAGTTAAAAACACCATCTGCCAATAATGCGCAATTATTAGCAATAATCATTTTTTTAGAAAGCCCAATGATAAAGCGTTCAACACCTTCATAAAAAAGAGAAGTTGTTACAATTCTATTTTTCAATTCCTTTTCAATAACGGCATACCTAACAATTGGACCTGCTATAAGTTGTGGGAACATGGTAACATAGGTTGCAAAATCAATAAAATTGTTAGACGCTTTTACATGACCACGATATACGTCAATGGTGTAGGACATGGTTTGGAATGTATAAAAACTAATGCCTAATGGTAAAGCCACATTAGAAAAATTCAGAGCATTTTCAGAACTCATATTAAAAGCTTCTAACATGTGAATTAAATTACCAGAAATAAAATTGGCATATTTAAAATAAAGTAGAATGGAAACATTAAAAACGATAGAAATATATAACCCAAGTTTTCGTTTACCTTTGCTAATTATCATTCCACTAATGAAATCTACTATTGCAGACAACAGAATTAAGATTACCAATTCCTTTTCACCCCAAGTGTAAAAAATAAGACTAAAAACTAATAGTGTAAGGTTTTTGAATTTTTTAGGCGTTAAAAAATAGATAAACAGAACAGCTGGAAGAAATAGAAGTAAGAATATCGGACTGCTAAATAACATTAAATAAGCCTAATTTATAAAACCAAAAATACAATAAAATATAGTATTTTTGGTTTTAACTACAGGCTTTAAAAAACACCAAACTTTAATGAAGAAAATTCAATACAAGCTATTTTTTATTTTGGCACTTTTTTTAGTGTCGAATTTAGTTTTTAGCCAAGATTATACCGCTGATTGGAAAGGTCACTTCTCCTTTTTAAATATTACAAGCGTATCACGAGGGGAAACTAAAATATATGTTGCGTCTGATAATGCAATTTTTAGTTTTGATACAGTAACGAGAGAAATAACACAGTTGTCCACTATCAATGGTCTTTCTGGCGAAGTAATTACCACCATAAGCTACATTGAATCTTATGGATTAGTTCTGGTTGGATACGAAAACGGACTAATGGAAATTGTTTTTGAAGATAATAGTGATATTTTAAGTATTGTAGATATCAAGGATAAACCAAATATTTCACCGGATCGCAAGCGGATTAATCATTTTAATATTGTGGAAAACTTGGTTTATATAGCAACAGATTATGGAATTTCGGTTTATAATTTACAAGATTTGGAGTTTGGTGATACTTATTTTATTGGAGTTGGTGGATCTCAAATACAAGTTCATCAGACAACCGTTTTTAACGGATATATTTACGCAGCATGTTATGACAATGGCGGAATACGAAAAGCACTAATATCTAGTCCAGATTTAATTGATTTTCAGGAATGGCAGGAAGTGACTAACAATAATTACAGGTTCATTCAGGAGGTAAATGGCAATCTTTACACAATTAGAGGTAATAGATTTATTTATAAAATTGATGAGAGTGACACATTTACTAATTTGATTAGGTATGATTCTTCGCCTAATGACATGGTTAGTGTAAACAATAATTTGCTGGTTACAACTAAAGATAATGTATTTATATATGATAACGTATTTAACGAAATAGCGGTTGTAAATCAGGTTGATGATTTTCCCACAGAATTTTCATGTGCAACTATTTTTGAGAGCAACCAACTTTATATAGGGACAAAAAATATTATTAATATTGGTAAACCTGGTTTTGGAATTTTAGAAACCAGTTTAAGTAATCTGACTAGTTTTAACGAAATACATCCAGATGGACCGTTAATGAATACGGTTTTTTCAGTCGAAACTAGAAATAGCAATTTGTGGTGTACATTTGGTGGCTATTCAGCAGCATATGAATTTAATGGAGGTATTTCCTTAACGGGATTGAGTCATTTTGCAAATGACGAATGGATAAATAAACCCTATGATATGATAGAGTCTGTAGTGGAAAACCCTAGGTTTCTTTCTCACATAGCTATTAATCCTTTTAACACGGATCAGGTTTATATTAGCTCTTATTTTTCTGGGTTAATAGATATTCAAAATGATGAAGTCATTGATATTTATGATGAAAATAATAGTACCATTATTCCTTTTGCGGCCGAACTTTGTTTGACACTTACCGCTAGTTTTGACCCTCAAGGCGTACTGTGGGTAGCTAATGGTCGTGTTGAGAGTCCATTAAACAGATTTAAAGATGGCGTATGGACATCCTATGATTTAACAGGGATTATTAGTGATCCTTTTAGTAATTTAGGTTTTTCTGATATCGCTTTTGATCGCGCAGGAAACGTGTTTTTCGGCTCTTATAGTGCTGGAATAATCGGACTAAATGTAAGTGGGAATGGTGAATTCAAGAATATTGTGGATGATAGTCAAAACATGCCAACACCTTATGTTACATCTGTTGCTATGGATAAAAACAATCAAGTTTGGATTGGCACTAGTAGTGGACTACGCGTTTTATATAATACAACCAGTTTCTTTTCAGAAAGTAATCCGCAAGTGCAAAATATTGTTATTTTGCAAGATGGTGTGCCGCAGGAATTATTATATCAACAGTTCATTTCAGATATTGAAGTAGATGGTGCCAATAACAAATGGATTGCTGCTATTGGTTCTGGTGTGTTTTACTTTTCAGCGGATGGTCAAAATACCATTCGTCATTTTACGAAGGATAATTCGCCACTGCCAAGCAATGATGTAACCGATATTTCTATTGATGAAATAAATGGTGATGTGTATTTTGCCACGCGTAATGGTTTGGTGTCTTTTGGATCTGGTAGTTCGGAAACACAGGAAACATTGGCAAATGCTTATGTATATCCAAATCCTGTTCGGCCAACGTTTAATATTACCGAGGAAAAAGTGAAAATTAAAGACATCTCTGATAATGTCAATATAAAAATTACCGACATTGAAGGGAATTTAGTTGCTGAAGCACAATCTAGAACCAATTCTCGTTTTAAAGGTTACAACCTAGAAATCGATGGAGGTACAGCTTATTGGAATGGTAATAATTTAGCAAATAATGTGGTTAAAACAGGTGTCTATCTGGTTATGTTATCAGATCTAGATACTTTTGAAACCAAGGTTATTAAAGTAATGGTTGTGCGCTAATGTCGGCATCTGTTAAAGCTCTTGTTCTTTCAAAAATTAAATATCGCGATAACGATTTAATTGTTAGCTGCTACACCCAACACAGAGGTTTAACTAGTTATTTAATTCGTGGCGCTTATAAAAATAAGCGTGCAGGAACGGTTGCTTATTATCAATTGTTATCTCAACTTGAAATTGTAGAATCTTACAAACCCAATCAGTCGCTTCACTATATAAAAGAAGTCAAATCTAATTTTGTTTATAACACACTACACACCCATGTTATTAAAAGTAGTATTGTGCTTTTTTTATCCGAAGTGTTAGCAAACGTTTTAAAAGAAGAGGAACAAAATATTCTGCTTTTCGATTATCTCGAAACCGGTTTGCAGTGGTTAGATGCTGAAATCAACTATGCTAATTTTCATTTATTATTTCTTTTAAAACTAACAAAACATTTAGGTTTTTATCCGGATACCACTGGCATAGAAGAGGGGTTTTTTAATCTGCAATCTGGATATTTTGAACCAGACTCCAAGAACCTTTACGCGGTTTCTTCTGAAAATAATGCACTTCTAAAACGGTTGTTAGGCATGAATTTTGATGCCTTAAGTACGGTTAAATTACATGCAGAGCAACGCCAAGCTTTTTTAAACATGCTCATGCAGTATTTTGAGTTGCATTTGGGTTATTTTAAAAAACCACAATCGCTTCATATATTTAACCAGATATTTAAATAACCACCAATCAACCCTCAAAACATGAAGACTAAATTTGTTTTCACCATGTGTATGTTATATGCGTTTTTTATGCAAGCGCAACATATAACTGTTGTGGAAAAAGATAGTAATGTACCCATTCCAGGTGTTATCATTTCAAATGATTCGGAATATGTCATCACCAATTTAAACGGAGAAGCGAATTTAGATGCGTTTTTGAGTAGTGATAAGTTGATTTTTCATGCAGAAAATTATCATATTTTAGAAATTCCTAAAAATAAAATTATTGAAAATACAATCTCCTTAAAAGGCCGTGTAGGTTTAGACGAGGTTGTTATTTCTGCATCTAAATTTGAACAAAGTAAACGCGATATTCCACAAAAAATAGTGAATATTTCATCCAAGGATATTCAATTTAACAATCCGCAGACTAGTGCAGATTTGCTAGAGGAATCAGGTAATGTGTATATTCAAAAAAGTCAGTTGGGTGGCGGAAGCCCTATGATTCGAGGGTTTTCAACTAATAGACTTTTAATTACTATAGATGGTGTAAGAATGAATAATGCTATTTTTAGAGGCGGTAATCTCCAAAATGTTATTTCAATTGATCCGTTCAGTATTCAAAATACCGAAATTACACTTGGAGCAGGTTCCGTTGTTTACGGAAGTGATGCCATAGGTGGAGTAATGAGTTTTTATACCAAAAAACCACAACTGTCTTATAAAAAGGAGGTTTATTTTAAAGGAAGCGCACTAGCGCGATATGCCTCCGCTAATCATGAAAAAACAGGTCATTTTGATATAAATTTCGGATTTAAAAAATGGGCTTTTTTAAGTAGTGTAAGTTACAGTGATTTTGACGATTTACGTATGGGAAGCCATGGTCCAACCGATTATTTACGTCCTGAATATGTGGAAACCAATGACGGTGTTGATGAGGTTTTAATAAATGAAAACCCTAAAATTCAAAAGCCAACAGGCTTCAATCAGTTTCATGCCATGCAAAAAATCCGTTTTGAGGCAACCGCAGATTTACTGTTGGATTTTGGTTTGTATTATTCCACCACATCTGATTATCCTCGATACGACAGACTTATCCGTTATAGAAATGAAACGCTGCGCTCTGCCGAATGGAATTATGGACCACAAGATTGGTTTATGAGTAATTTTCAAGTTACGCAGTCCAATAGCAGTTCTTTTTTGTATGATAAAGCTCAAGTCACGATAGCATATCAATATTTCAAGGAAAGTAGATATGATCGGGATTTTCAATCTCAAATCAGAAATTATAGAGCAGAAAAAGTGGATGCCATCTCTATGAATCTAGATTTAGAAAAGCAAATCAGCCCTAAAACAGCACTATTTTATGGTACAGAGTATGTGTATAATTTAGTAAACTCTTTAGGGAATGAAGAAAATGTTACCACAGGAATTAGTACTCCAACCGTTTCCAGATATCCAGATGGATCTACTTGGCAGTCCATAGCTGCATATGCCAGTTTGAAATACAAACCATCTTCTAAACTTATTTTTCAGTCCGGAATCCGATATAATCAAGTAGTTGCCAAAGCTGGCTTTAGTGAGAACAACGCCTATTTAAATTTGCCTTTCAATACCGCTGAAATTAATTCAGGTGCTTTTACCGGAACGGCTGGTGTTAGTTGGATACCTGACGATATGATACAATGGAAACTGAATGCTTCAACCGCTTTTAGAGCACCAAATATTGATGATGTAGGAAAAGTTTTCGATTCCGAACCAGGTAGTGTAGTAGTACCAAATAATAATTTGAAATCTGAATACGCTTATGGTGGCGAACTAGGGTTGCTACTCAATTTTAGTGATGTGGTTATTCTAGATTTAGCAACCTATTATACCTTTTTAGATAATGCTTTGGTGCGAAGAGATTATACTATAAACGGTGAATCGGAAATTATGTATGATGGCGAACTAAGTACCGTACAAGCGATTCAAAATGCTTCAAAAGCATGGATTTATGGTTTTGAAATGGGGTTACATATCAATTTTTCAAAATCGGTTAAATTCTTATCACAGTACAATATTATAGGAGGCACGGAAGAAGATAACGGCGTTGAGGTTCCTATTCGTCATGTGGCACCAGAATTTGGAAATGCGCATTTGGTTTGGCAGAAACAACGCTTTAAAATTGATGGATTTGTGAATTTTAATGGCGAATTATCCTATGAACAATTAGCACCTTCCGAACAGGCTAAAGATTATTTATACGCTAAAGATGCAAATGGCAATCCATTTTCCCTGTCATGGTATACGGTTAATTTACGTACCCAATATCAATTTAAAACAGGCGTTACCATTACCGCAGGATTAGAAAATATTACCGATCAACGTTATAAAACGTACTCTTCAGGAATTGCGTCTCCAGGAAGAAACTTTGTGTTGGCTTTGAATTATACTTTATAAAAAAAGCGATTGAATTTTGAAGTCCAACCGCTTTTGCTTTCTTGAAGTGACATATTATTTCTTCACCGCTTTCTTTATCAAAACTTGATTATTAGACAAGGTCACTTTTGCCATATAAGTAGCACTACTTAAATTGGATAAATTATAAGTTTCAGTATTCGAGCTTCCTTTAAGTTTATACAGTGTTCGACCTAATAAATCAATTATTTCAACCGATTTTATGGTGGTATTGTTAGAGCCTACTGTGAATTTCACGTTGTTATCCGTCAATTCAACAATGGTTAAATTGGTGTTTGTAAGCGTGAAATCATCAACTGATAAAGCACTATCTCTAAATACAATTTCAAAACGGTCGTTGAATTCACCTACATTTGAGGTAAAACTATAATCTGTATTAGAAAGATTGTGCACTATATTTAGTAAATCATCTTTTAAATAAACGGTGTTTTCGGTTAAAAATTCTCCTTCAAATTGTTCAATGCTAATTGTATAAATAGTAGCCTGATTAATAGTTGTGCTAAAACCTAACGGAATAACCTCATCCAAACTTAAGCTTTCCGGTGCTTTCCCTTGAATAGCTACCTTGTCTATTTCTGACGTATCATCTATGAGTGAATAGAAATAAACATACGAATCTGAAGATAGATTTTTTGGAGCGTCATAATACATCCCATCTTTTCCATTAGTTGCACCATCCACATAGCCAATTAATATTTGATTGAAGACACCCTTATCAGATGTGAAATTAAGCCATAATTTTTCATTTTGACTAGTTCCGTTTCTAAAAAACTGACTGTTATTTCCTGTAACACGCATACTATTTTGAAAAACAACATCACCAACTTTAATATCTCCTGAAACGGTTGAAACTGAAGCAGCATCTGATAAGGTTATAAAAAAGCCTTGTCCTGAAGGGATAAATCGGCTTGGCATAACATTATCACCACCAGCCGTTTGCCCTGTTCCGTTAATGATGGCATAATCTGATTGTGCAAAATTTAAGACTTCATTTCCATTATTGTTGTTGGATGGAGCTGAATTTTGAGACCATAAAAATATGGCACCATCAGTAACACCTGCTGGTTGTGGGTATTCAGTCACATTTTGGTCAATCAATGCATTGGTTGCAAGAAATAAATCGGCATCAATAGCTGATGGATACGGATTACCAATAAAATTCCAGTTATTATCATTCATTTCAGAATCATTTCTGTAAATAGGAACCGTAAAATCACCCGTGTTTAAGGCGCCATTAAAACTATATTCATAATTTCCGCCTACTACTGTAAACCCAATTGGGTTGTGCATAGCTGCATAGCCAACACCAGGAATCATAATATCCGCATCATTAGTTGGTTGCCAATCATTACCATTATCATCAACATCATCTTGACCAGCAGTTGTCCCGTTATTATTATTTGTTTCGGCAGTGGCATCTAAATAATTTTGCCCATTATACCAATACCGTCTGGTTGGATGTGCATCAGCCAAACCGTTTCCAATAGTTTCATTAGCAACTGGTGTACTCCAATAGGTGTATTCAAACCAGTTATTTAAGGGGGCTGTTTTTTTGTTGACTTGTGTTCTAGCGTTTGTGTTTAGGGTGTATGTACCTGCATTAACACCATTACCACGTTGAACAAAACTAGCTTTGTCTTCAACCAATATACCATCTAGATTTGTGCCATCGCCATTAACAATTACGTTATTTATAACTTCTACAAAATGGCCATCTGTAATGACTAATTCGTTACCTGCATTTACTAGTAGTTGACAAGCAGAAAAACTACCGTTTAGGGTGGTGTTGTAATGGTCATCAATAATGGCAATTGTAAATGAATCTGGTCCTGTTGTATTACTCCAAGCTCCTGAAGTCCAAATGGCTTTGGCAACATTCAAAGCAACGGCATTACTCGCTCTGAAACAAAAACTAGAATCTTCTCTAACTTGGCAGTAATATTGAAAACCTTCTAGACTAGCTGTATCAAGAATATTTAATGTGTTAGATTGCTGACCTGTATAATTAGTGTCAGCCAATAAAATTTCGTTCCAAACAGTAGTTCCGGGTGTATTTACATACCAACGATAATCTAAATCTTGAGTGTCAGTTGGCCCATCAAAACCTTCTGTACCTGTTAAAGTGATACTTGCTGAATAGGAACAGTCAAAAATAGGATCGGTAGGTTGCGCACTTATTGAAGGTGCTGATCCAGTAGAAAAATCGTATGCGCCAATTGAAGAATAATCAGCATCTGGACAATCATTCCAATTTGTAATAGTCCAATCGGCATTACTATAATTGGTGTTTGGATAAATGGCAGCGGTAAGCCTTTCAAAATTTGCGCCTTGTCCTTGAAGACCTAAACCAGTAGCCCAAGTTTCATCACCAAAAACTCCCCAAGAATCTAATAATGTTATTGAGGCGTCATAAAGACCAATAAAATCATGACCAATATTAAAGTTGCTTCCTTGTTTAAAGTTGATGCTTGCAGATGCTGAAGCTATATTTGCCTGTGCATAACTTCCGTCGCCTCCCGGAATTAGACATTCAGGACCACCAGTACCCATGGAAATGACATACGTGCCGTTTTGAGCTATGCTTCCAGTATTCAGAACGACATCATTATAAGTAGTTGTACTACCATTATTATAAACACGTATGGTGTAGTTGGTACTGTTAAAATTTATTGTAGCTCCTGTGGCATTGTAGAGTTCAACATAGCTCATGCTTCCAAAAGGCGAGTCGCTGACCTCACTAATAAATAAATCATTTACAATGGTGCTTGCACTGGCTTCACATCCAGAAATAAGTTGGTCTATCAATGTAAATGTGTTGCTAAACACACAACTATTTGAAGCTAAATTAACACTTAATGCACCTCCAGTAGTTATGGTATTTGGTAATCTAACAATTAACTCGTTTGTCGTATCTGAAACAGGTATTAAACTAATACCATTGAGTTCAGCAGTTGCTCCTGTTAAATCATTTCCTGGTGATGTTATTCTAACAGTGGTTCCCGCGGGACCAGAAGCGGGAAATATATTACCACTTACCGCAGGACAATTTGCAGTTCCTTGGATTACAAACGTATACGGGTTTCTATCTGTATCGGAATTCGTAATAGTAACTGTAGCTTGCCTCAACCCTGAACTAGTAGTAGGTTGAAATGTAATTGTAAAATCTTGAAACGTATCCTCTAAAAATGGGTTTGTAAAACTTGAGGTCACAAAAAAGTCTGCTGTATCTCCTGTTAAAGTAATGTTAGATACTGTTAAAGGAGCTGTTCCACCTTCATTACCAATTCTAAAACTTTTGGTTTGTTGTGTTGAGTTGATTGTTTGCTGTGCAAAAAGTGTATTATTTAAAGACGATGCCGTAGTACTTCCATTAGTGATTGTTGGATTGGAGCCAGTAACGCCTCTAACAATAATATTTGGTTTTGGAATATAACCTTCACCTGTGAAGTTTACAATACAAGAACCTTCATCAATATCATTACTATTTATAGTTAAAACACCTGTTCTTGTTCCAGTAGTAAAAGGCGTAAATCTTACAGTAACTGTTTGAGAATTCCCGGAAGGAATGGTTAATGGAGCAACTGGTGAAACAAGCGTATAGTCTCCTGTAATATTTAGTGAGGTTATATCTAAATCCGCTGAACCCACATTGTCAATATTAAAAGTGAGATCTGTATTTGTTGCATTTACTTGTGAGCCAAAATCAATTGTGAAACCACAATTTTGATTGGTAGTTGTATTGTCTACTAATTGAATTTCTGGATTTGCAGCTCCATTGTAACATGACCAACTCAAATTATTAATTAATGTTCTATTACCACTATTTCTCAATTCAACATCAATAGGTCCTGGTACATTTACTGTTGCAGAAAAGGTTGAACTACTAGTTGCGGTTACTGCTATATCACCACCATATTGAGTACCATTAATAAAAACTTGCAATGTCGAGTTATTTGAAAATATTCTAGCATAATCAAAAGATATTACTCCACATCCTCCTGGAAATGAGGTGTCATTTGTTAAAGAACCATTTCTCAACATAATAGCTTCGTTACCATTTAAATCTTCGTCAGATCTTGAATTTGTTGCAGTCCAAACAATAGCATTGTCTCCCGTCCAATATTCAGTACTATATGAACCGCTATTACCGGAGTTTACGAAAGATTCGCTACCACAAGGTCCAACAAAAACAATAAAATTCGCACTAATTGTATGTGTTGTTGTAATATTTATAAAATCATATGAGGTAATAGCACCTACCGAAACACCATCTACCAAAACATCGTTCACGGCATAACCGCTATCTGGTGTTATACTGTATGTTTGGTCATCTCCGCAACCAACTGGAGTTACTCCTGTTAGACTTATTGAACCATTTGCTCCGGCAGAAGCTGTTATATTAAATGTATTTTGAGTATAAACAGCCGTAATGGTATGATTCGTTGTAACGTTGGTAAAAGTAAATGGATTAGCGCTTCCTGCATTGCTACCATCAACCACCCAATTTGTAAATGTATAGCAAGCGTCTGGTGTTGCTGTAAAACTTTGGTCATTACCAGAAGTTACACTTGTGGTTCCTGGTGTAATTGTGCCACCAGTGGCTTGGGTTACTGTTATTGTTGGGCCAGTTGGAGCATAATCTGTGATTTCAAAATCATCAATAATTAAACGTTCTCCATTTGTGCGAATAACCCTGATTCTAATGTTGTCGCTGACATTATTGAGTGTGTGTGTCCATTGAGAATAGCTTGTGCTCGAAGTGGAAATTTGAGAACCTATAGTTGTGTAACCACCACCATTAATATTGACTTCAACATCATATTCAGCTGTTGGTGATGCATCCCATGAGCGATACCAAAAGGAAATTGATCCAACACCACCATCTTTACCATTACCATCAGCTCCAACATATTCTAAATTTGCATTTGTTTGATTTCGTAACCTTACCGCTCTACCAGATCTTGAATTCCCTAATTCACTTAAACCATTATTTATATCGAAATCATTGTAATTATAGTTGCCGTAACCACTTCCAAAAGCAGTGTCAAAATTTTCTGTTACTTGCCCAAACCCAGACAAAACAGCACACAAAAAAGTAATAAATATGAGGGCGTATTTATGTTTCATAAATGGAATCTTGCTATTATTTATATAAATTAAGGAATCAAATATACGCTAAAACTACTATAAAACAATAGGTTACGGTTTCTTAATTATTAACAAATTGTTATTATCTTGCTTTCAATGAATACAGTTAAAACTTATACCGTTGAAGAAGCTAAACGCAGTATTGAGCGCTATTGTGCTTATCAGGAACGTTGCCATAAAGAAGTTACCATCAAATTGTACAGTATGCGCATGATTCCAGATGCCATTGATGTTATTATTGTGCATTTGCTTGAACACGATTTTTTAAACGAAACCCGTTTTGCACAAAGTTTTGCGCGCGGAAAATTCAACATTAAAAAATGGGGAAAACAGCGACTCAAATTAGAATTGAAAAAGCGTGAAATTAGTAACTATAATATCAATTTGGCACTAAAAGAAATATCTG
>CBFHJN010000041.1:0-15116 GCA_965655805.1 Flavobacteriaceae bacterium | reverse complement strand
GTAAACGCTTATATATATCTACTTATAATGTTTCTGGTCAAGACACTAATCCTACTTCTAATAAAAACTCATTTATTTACCAATTTGATTTACAAAGCCCGAACCCAGAAAATACTGCTGTACTTATTAACAGTATTGCCAATACAGGCTATAGAAACGCGCTACAATTAGCTACAAATGGGAAAATATATATTACCGAACCTCGCTTTTGGGGTTTTGACCAAGGAACACAACAAAATGGAGGCGCCAACTATTTAAGCGCTATAAATAATCCCGAAAATTTGGGTGTAGCTTGTAATTATCAAGCAAGCGTTATCAGTTTAGGTAGTGGATTTGCGCATCAAGGTTTACCACCATTTATAGCTTCCTACTTTACCGAAAAAATTGATATAACGAGTGGCCAAGCAGAATCAAATAATTTATCGCTTTGCGCTGGTGAAACATTTACATTAATTGCAGAAAATGTTGCGGGAGCAACTTACACATGGACTTTAGATGGAAATCCACTACCAACACCTATTCCAGAAAATGAGTTATTTATAAACACAGCTGGTAATTATGAAGTATTGATAGAGGTGCCAGGAAATATTTGTGAAACAAAAGAAGGTTTAGCTAGAGTAACCTATTTTGACATTCCTGTTGCCAATGCGGCACTAAAATTAGATGCCTGTAGTGATGATTTAACTACCGACTTTGATTTAACAGTTCGTGAAACAGCCATTTTAGGAACACAAGATGCCAATGTTTTTGAAGTATTGTATTTTGAGTCGCAATTAGATGCGGATAATAATGATAATGAGATTACTGGATTATTTACAAATACTATAAATCCAACACCTATTTTCGCTCGGATTCAAAACAAGAACAATCCAAATTGTTATGATACAACATCTTTTGAGGTAGAAGTTTTTGTTACACCTATTGCTAATCCAATTAACAATCAAACTTGGTGTGATGATGCTACCGATGGAAACCCATCTAACGGTCAAACTGATATTGTTTTAACCGATTTTAACTCTATAGTATTGGACTCGCAAAATCCTGCCGATTATGCGTTAAGTTATCATAACTCGCAAACAAATGCTGAATCAGGCATGAGCCCACTTCCTAACACTTATTACAACCAAACTGCCTTTGACGAAGAAATTTTTGTGCGTATTGAAAATGTGTTAAATACGGATTGTTATAGTACAACCTCATTCATGGTAACCATAAATCCGTTACCGCCTGCTTTTAATAGTAGTTTGATTCAATGTGATGAAGATGGAGTTATTGATGGCAGAACAAGTTTTAATTTAGATGAAGCATTTGATGACTTGTCTGGAAACTCAAATACAGTATCAATAGAGTATTATAGCAATACTAATGATGCAGATTCTGGCGCTAGTGATATAGATCCTTTAGGCTACATCAATACCAGCAATCCGGAGATTTTAATTGCCAAAATAATTGACAATACAACGCTTTGTTATAGTCTTTCTGAATTAACTTTGGAAGTCAGTACCACGCAAATAAATAATTACCAAGCACCTGAAGTTTGCGATGAATTAGACTCTGAAGATGGTATAAACACCTTTGACTTAAACGAAATAACCACTGCTATACAGCAAGACAACACCATAACATTTCCCGTAACGTATTATGAAAATTATAATGACGCCTTGTTGGAGCAAAACGCTTTAACATCGCCATTTAATAATACCATACCCTATAATCAAACAATTTATTCACGTGTAGAAAACAACAATGCATGTTATGGTATTGGCGAAGTTACACTTAGCATTAATCCAAGACCACAACTGGAAGCGGATGAAACCGTATTGTATTGTTTAAATACATTCCCAACAACTATCACTTTGGAAGCAGGTATTTTAAATGATTTGCCTGCCAATTACACCTACGCTTGGTCATCTGGTCAAACAACAAATGAAATTGCTATTAACGAGGTTGGGACATACACCGTTACAGCTACCAACAATTTTGGTTGTACTCAAACCCGTTCAATTACTGTAAACCCATCTAATATTGCAACTATTGAAACCATTACCGTTCGTGATGCACTTCGTGGTAATAATACGATAACGGTTATTGTTTCAGGTGAAGGTGATTACGAATTTGCCTTATTTGATGATAGTGGAGCACTTTATGAAAACTACCAAACAAGCAATGAATTTACTAATGTAGATCCAGGAATTTATACCGTGAGCATTCGAGATGTTAAAAACAACTGTGGAATTGTAGATGATATGATTTCTGTTATTGGATTTCCAAATGTATTTACACCCAATGGTGATGGCACCAACGATACGTGGAATGTAGAAGGTGTAACCGCCTTATTTCAACCCAATACACGTATTTTAATTTTTGACCGATTCGGCAAATTACTGAAAGAATTAGATCCTTTAAGTGCTGGTTGGGATGGCATTTATAATGGTACATTTTTACCAAATGATGATTATTGGTTTTCTGTAAAACTGCAAGATGGTCGTTTATTTAAAAGTCATTTTACCTTAAAACGTTAACGTATAAAAATCGTACATTTAAAACTGCAACACGTATCTATGTTTCAGTTAAATAAATACATCTTATTACTTGCTTTTTTTGTATCTGGATTGACATTTAGTCAAGAAATATCCATTTTTCAGCAATTTAATGGTCGTTTTGATTATTTGGCTATTGGAAACACGCTCAATCAATTTGAAAATAATTTAGATCGGAGTTTTTGTGAAATCTTACCAGAATCTGAAGCGGAATTAGCACTAAATTCCGACTACAATATTGTTGCTGCCTATTTATATTGGGCTGGATCTGGTACTGGTGATACTGAAGTTAGTTTAAACGGAAATATATTTTCTGCAGATAACACCTATTTGGTCGATTACAACGATCCCAACTATGGCCTCCTCACCTACTTTTCATGTTTTACAGAAATTACAGATTATATTTTAGCAACAGGAAATGACAGTTACACGCTTTCGGATTTAGATATTTCGGAAACTTTAGCGTCAAATACGGGCTACTGTGAAAACCGAACCAATTTTGCAGGTTGGAGTATTTATGTTATTTATGAAAATCCAGATTTACCTATCAATCAAATCAACTTATTTCAAGGTTTAGAAATCATTAATAGAAACGTTCAAGAGAAAACCATTCTTCTTGAAAATATTAATGTGTTGGATAATATTGGTGCTAAAATTGGTTTTTTAGCATGGGAAGGTGATGTTAATTTAGATTATGGTGAATCGCTTCTAATCAATAATAATGTTTTATCAAATCCACCTTTAAATCCTGCCAACAATGCTTTTAACGGCACCAATTCTTTCACAGGAAGCAACACTTTCTATAATGGTGATTTGGATGTTTATAATATAGAAAACAATATAGCTATTGGAGATAGTTCAGTTGAAATAAAACTAACGACTGGAGAAACGGATGAATTTGGCGTGTTACGAGCCGATTTAATAATTCTGAATAATATTGTTACCGTTCTCAATAGTCAGCTACCAGATGCAACCGTTGTTTTAGATAATTATATTTTAGAATGTGCTACCAGGAATGTAGATATTGATTTTACAGCTTTTAATACTAATGCCACAGAAGTTCTACCAGCTGCTACACCAATTGCAATTTATGCCGATGGTTTATTGATTGCCCAAACCGAAACTGTAAACACCCTTCTTATTGGTGGTTTTGAGTCGCAGTCCTTTAACATTGCAATTCCTGATAGTATTCCAGATAATTTCACATTAACCATAGTCATCGATGATACTGGTAATAATTCAGGTATAGTAACAGAATTAAATGAATTCAATAATTCCGCAAATGAATCTATTGTGTTGTTGCCAATTCCAGAAGCCATCACATTAAACCCATTAGAATCATGCGATGTAGGTTTCAACACAGCCCTATTTGATTTAACCGAGCAACTTCAATACATTGAATATCAAAATATAAATACTATTAGTTATTACGAATCCGAAAACGATTTGTTTCATCAGGAAAATGCCATATTAATTCCGGAGTACTTTGAGAATACATCATCACCACAAGAAATTTTTATTCGTGTAAATACGGAATTCTGCTTTAATTTTTATAAATTTAATGTTAGTGTAACAAATTGTCCACCATATATTCCCCAAGTCTTCACACCAAACCATGATGGATTTAACGATTGGTTTAACATACAAGGCCTTTACACTATTTTTGAGCATCATAAATTGTTAATCTACAACCGTTGGGGAACCTTAATTTTTGAGGGAAATAATGACACGCCTTGGAACGGAAAAGCTAATAAAGGCTTAACAAACCAAGGTCAAGTAGTCCCTGTTGGAACCTACTTTTATGTGCTATATTTAAATGATCCTAATTTTGATAATATCACAGGTTGGGTGTACGTAAATTATTAAATTAATTATTATTTGCATTTCATCGATAAAATTAGCGCTTCATCTGATTATTTTAGTACATTTGTTCTGCTAACTCCAAATCTGTTAGTCAAGACCTGAATTTAAAAATATGAAGAATTTCTTCCTAATATCCTGTTTGCTATTAACTTTCCTTGATACAAGCTATGCACAGCAGATATCTATTAATGACACATTTTCTGCACAGCAACTTATTGAAGAACGTTTAATTGATGGTTGTGTAGAAATTTCTAATGTGCAATCCGTTGTCAATGGTTCCGTAAATAACATTAATAGTTTTGGCTATTTTGAGCGTAATAATTCTAGTTTTCCTTTTGAAAATGGCATACTATTATCTACAGGAGCAGCCATTTCAGCTGGAAATACCGTCAATGCCAACCCATTAAATGATGGCGAATTAGATTGGCCTACCGATTCCGATTTAGAAACTGCTTTAGGAATTAGCAATACCTTAAATGCCACATCTATAGAATTCGATTTTATTTCGGTTTCTAACCAAGTGCAATTTAATTACATCTTGGCTTCCGAAGAATATTATGCTAACTATCCTTGCTTGTATTCTGATGGGTTTGCATTTCTAATTAAAGAAGCAGGTACTTCAAATCCATATGTAAACGTTGCTATTGTTCCTGGAACAACAACACCTGTTAATACTAGCACCATTCACGAAGAAGTTGTAGGCTTTTGTTCTGCCGAAAACGAACAGTATTTTGAAGGCTATAATTTAGGAGACACGAATTTTAATGGTCGAACAACGGTTTTAACAGCTTCCGCAACTATTCAACCCAATGTGCAATATCATATTAAATTAGTCATAGCCGATCAAGAAGATGAAAATTTTGATTCGGCTGTTTTTATTCAAGGAAATAGTTTTAATTCATCCGTAGATTTAGGTCCAGATATTACAACCTGTGCAGATAGCTTTACTTTAGATGGTGACATTCAAAATCCGTTAGCAACATATGTATGGTCTGAAAGTGGCACACCAATTTCAGGAGAAACCAGTCCAACTTTAACTGTTAACACCTCTGGAACATACACCGTTTCTATTTCTATACCTATTAATAGTACAGTTTGCGAAATTGAAGATACCGCAGTCATTAGTTTAAGTTCAGAACAATCTGCCAACAATATTTCAGATTTTGTAGTCTGTGATGATCCGAGTAATGACGGATTTTATCTCTTTGATGTAACCCTTAAAGATGCCGATGTGCTTGCTGCCGTTCCTGCCGGAAACTATAATATAACTTATCACTTTAACACCAACAGTGCACAAGATGGAAGTTTTCCTATTGTAGCTCCTTTTCAAAATTCTATAAATCCACAAACTATTTATGTTCGTATTTTAGATATTGATAATGGCTGTCTTGCTTTTGGAACGTTCAATCTTATTGTAAATCCGTTACCTACTATTACGCCTCCAACCGTTTTAGAGGTTTGTGATGACGGTAATGGCGATGGTTTTACAATGATAGACCTAACCGTAAAAGATACCGAAATTACAGGCGGAAACGCCAATTACTTGGTTACATATCATTATAACCAAACAGATGCTAATAATGGGTCAAACCCAATTCCAATGCCTTATTCCAACCAAACACAAACAGATCAGCTTTTTGTAAGTGTTATGGATACATCAACAGGTTGTAGAATAACAACCACTTTAGATGTTACAGTTTTAGATAGTCCTGCTATTGATAACCAATCCCATACCATTGATGCCTGCGAGCAAGATGATGATGGTTTTGAAAATTTTGACTTAACAACAATTATTGATGATGTTTTAAATGGCTTAACCAACGTAACAACCACATTTCATGAAACTTATGAGGATGCACAAACAGGTAATAATCCCATTGCTGACATTGCCAATTACACAAACACAACGCCTGAATTTCAAGTTGTATATATTCGAGTAGTCGATACCGTTACGGGTTGTCCTTCTATAGCTAATATTGAATTACACACCAATTTACTATTGAATGAAAGCAATATTAGAAACTTTTCACGCTGTGATGACGCCTCTAACGATGGGATAGTAAATTTCAATTTAGAAACCATAGCAACCAGTATCATTAACGGATTAGAAAATACAACGGTTAGCTTTTATGAAACGGAAGCCGATCAAACTGCTGGTTCTAATCCCATTGACCAAACGGTTCCATATGAAGTTTCAGTAACACCACTCACGCTTTTTATAACTCTAGAAAATACCAGCTGTACCGTTGATTCTGAAATAGAATTAATTATTCATCCAGCATTAATTTTACCACAAATAGGATCGGTTACTTATTGTGATACGGATGATGATACCATGACATCCGTTGAATTAAGTAGTTTTAATAGTTATGTTAGTTCGGGTATTACCAATCCAGAAGTCAGCTATTTTTTAACGGAAGATGATGCTACGGATAATGAGAATCCATTACCACCTTTTTATGATAACACGAGTAACCCTTTCGAGGTATTTGTGCGCGTTAGAAATGGCAATACAGGTTGCTATGATATTGGTACATTAGAAATTGAAGTGTTACCAGCACCAACAACCACACAACCAAGCAATGAAATTATTTGCGATGATGACCAAGATGCCTTTGCTCTTGTTAATTTAGATGCTAAAATTCCAGAAATGGTTACCGCTACGGAAGGTTTAGACATCTCCTTTCACACCTCATTGGTTGATGCCGAATCCAATGCCAACAGAATATCAAATACCAGCGCATATGATGCAGACACGCAAACCATCTTTTCAAGAATTGAACGTATTGCAACGGGTTGCTTTGCCATAGAAGATTTTGAAATTGTAGTCAACACGCTACCTGTTTTTACAACGATTCCTGATTTTAATAATTGTGAAACCGATGGTAATCAAATAGCCGAATTTATTTTTCAAGAAAAAGATGCTGATATTCTAAACGGGCAGTCTGGAAAACGCGTTTTATATTTTGAAAATGCAACTGATGCCTTGAACAGAACGAATATCATTGATAAAACGTCGGTATATGAAAATATTTCTAATCCGCAATTAATTCATATTCGTGTTGAAAATATTAGTGATACCAGTTGCTTTGACGTGAGCACCTTTTTTATTGAAGTTGGCTCTGTACCTATTTTCAATCCACCATTAGATACCTTTTTATGCGATGACATTTCTAATGACGCACAAGAATCCTTTGATTTATCAGCTATTCAAGCAGCTATGAGCCAAGGCAGTACCGATAATTTAACCATCACGTTTTATGAAAGTCTGGATGATGCTGAAAGCGCTGAAAATCCCATCGCTTTAAATTATACCAATCAAAGTAATCCGCAAACCATTTATTCACGAATTGAAAATGGTACATATTGCCATGGCATTGCTGAATTTGGCTTAAATGTTATTCAAGTGCCACGCGTTAATCAAGCATCAGTAATGACGGAATGCGATACGGATTATGATGGCTCTGCCATGTTTGATTTAACCGTTGCAGAACTGGAAGTACTCGAAATTAGACAAAATGATATTTTAGTATCATACCATGAAAATTTAGAAGATGTTGAGGATAACTTGAATAATATTCAGAATCCAGATGCGTATGAGAATATTGAAAATCCCCAAACGGTTTATATTCGTGTTACCAATACCGTATCCCAATGTTATGTAATGGTGCCTTTGGAATTACAAGTAAATTTACCACCAACCATTAATCCCATAACAGATTACCCAGCTTGTGAAACACCTGATAATTCTTTCGATTTAGAAGAAACGATTGATACATTAATTGATACCCAACCCAACGTAAATATTACGTTTTATGCCACACAATTCGATGCCGAAAATGCACAAAACCCTTTAAATACGGACTACACCTATAATTCAAATAATGATATCATTCACGTACGAGCTGAAAACACTATTACAAATTGCGTTGCAATAAGTTCGTTTGTGCTAGTTGTAAACCCAAATCCAACAGCCAATACGCCTGCTGATTTAGAAAATTGTGATACAGATTTTGATGGGATGTTAATTTTCGATTTATCGCAACAAACCAATACCATTTTAGGCGGTCAGAATCCGGCTAATTTTACAGTATCCTATTTCGAATTAGAAATTGAAGCTTTTGAAAATACAAATCCGATTACCGATTTAAATTATAATGCGTTTGATAATCAAACTATATATGTGCGTGTTCAAAACAATACAACAGGTTGTTTTGCAACAACCAGCTTTTTAACCTTGGTGGAACGCAAACCCTTTGTTGAAATTTCAGACCAAACCGTTTGTTTAGATAATTTACCGTTAGTTGTTTCAGCTGAAACAGGATTTGATACCGACACGTATGTATGGTCTACCAATGCAACAACGCCTGAAATTGAAATCACCGAAATAGGAACCTATTCTGTAACCGTTAGGTCAGATTATGGATGTACAACTATGGTGTCATTTAATGTTATAGAATCTGAACAAGCTACGATAGAATTTACAGAAACAATCGACTTTTCTAACCCAAATAATATAACTGTTACCATTAGTGGAATTGGTAATTATATGTACATTTTAGACAATGGTGTTCCACAAAGTTCTAATGTGTTCTATAATGTAACGTTAGGACCTCACACTATAGAGGTTTATGATTTAAATGGTTGCGCATCAGCAATAAAGGACATTGTAATCATTGATGCTCCACTATTTTTTACACCAAATCAAGATGGACAGAATGATACGTGGCATATAACTGGAGTCAATCAAATTCCTGGAACCATAGTTTATATTTTCGATCGTTATGGCAAACTTCTTAAAACTTTGGGGAGTTCATCTTTAGGTTGGGACGGCACGTATAATGGGCAAAATATGCCAACCAACGACTATTGGTTTTTAGCCAAAGTTAAAAAAGATGATATTTCATTTGAAGTCAAACGCCATTTCACACTAAAACGTTAATTAAAATTTGATTCACTAATTCTTAAAAAAAGCCATCAACGGTTTTGCTTTATAAAAATACTTATTCCGTATCTTTGCACTCCAATTATTAGGAATGAGAAATGCCCTTTTTATATTAACCTGTTTATGGTCGCTCTTGTCATGGTCCCAAAATGTGACGGCTGATGCTTTCACTTACACACCTCAAGAGCTCATTGAAGATATTTTAATAGACAGTGACTGTATTTCAAATGTAGTTGTTACCAATGCCGTAAGCGGAAATTTTAATGGATCAGATTTAAGTTATGGTTATTTTGAATCTAACAATTCTAGTTTTCCCTTTCAAAGTGGTATTGTGCTTTCTACGGGTAGACTTGAAAATACCGAAGGTCCAAATACAAGTTTAAGTGATGACAATGCAGAAAACTGGGTTGGCGATGCTGATTTAGAATTTGTTTTAAATGAATCCGGAACTATAAACGCAACCATTCTTGAATTTGACTTTGAAGCTATTGCAGACCAGATTAGCTTTCGCTATATTTTTGCATCCGAGGAATATCAAGAAGGAAATGCCAATACCTGTCGCTATTCGGATTTATTTGGATTTCTTATCCGTGAAGCAGGCGATTCCCGTTATACCAATATTGCGGTAGTTCCCAATACGCAAACACCTATAAAAGTTACCACTGTTCACTCGGGAATTCCTGGCAGTTGTAATCCAATAAACGAACAATATTTTGGTGGTTGGAATGGCACAACAGCTCCTATAAATTTTAATGGTCAAACAGACGTTTTAACAGCAGTAGCCAATGTCATTCCCAATACAACTTATCATGTTAAGTTGGTGATAGCTGACGAGGCCAATGCGCGCTATGATTCAGCAGTATATTTAGAAGCTGGTAGCTTTCAATTAAGTTCTAATTTAGGTCCAGATTTATTAATTGCAGAACGAACAGCACTTTGCAGTAATGAAACAACAGAGTTAAATGCCTTTCAACCTGGCAACAACACCTATAAATGGTTTAGAAATGGTACGGAACTTATAACAGAAACTAACGCCACATATACCGTGACACAACCTGGAAATTATGCAGTAGAAGTAACCATTGATGGCACCTGTTTAAGTACAGGTTCGGTTACCGTTGAATATGCACCAGATCCTATCGTATCAAACACAACACTCATTGCTTGCGATTTAGATTTAAATGGCTTTACAACCTATAATTTATTTG
The DNA here is from genome assembly GCA_965655805.1 of Flavobacteriaceae bacterium. Classification (GTDB taxonomy): domain Bacteria; phylum Bacteroidota; class Bacteroidia; order Flavobacteriales; family Flavobacteriaceae; genus Algorimicrobium. Next base: position 4,560 of record CBFHJN010000041.1, on the reverse strand, counting down.
ATGCTGAAAGCGCTATAACCAATGGAGACAATCAATTAACCGTTGCTAATTTTTACACAACGTTAACTGGTGCGGAAGATACCGAAAATGGCCTAATAACCTCGCCAACGAACTACAATAATACAACTGTTTTAGAAACCGTTTTTGCGCGCGTTCAAAATGACAATGGTTGTATTTCAGTGGCCGAAGTTATTTTAGATATTGCTAACAATTCAGTTAATTTACCAGCATTTCCAGCATGTGATTCGGATTTTGATGGCATGACTACTTTCAATATTTCAGAACTAGAAACCTATATCATTGCGCAACCCGATGTTCCAAACACAGCGTCTGTTTCATTTTTTGAAACCCAACTCGACATGGAAAATCAAGCCAATGAAATTGTAGGAACTTATGAAAACACGAACAGTCCCAATGCAGACACCTTATATATTCAAATATCAGATAACGGAAATTGCTATGCTTTTTCCACATTAGATTTAGAAATTTATAATGCACCTGAATTACTACCAGCTGAAAGTTTGTTTTACTGTTTAAATGAATTTCCCACACCTATTACCATTTCAGCAGGCATTGTAAATGAGCAAACGACTAGTTATAATTATCAATGGTTTTTAAACGGAACCGATTTAATGTTGAATTCATCACAAATTCAAGTTAATGAAACGGGTAATTATTCTGTAACTGTCACGAATCAAAATGGATGTACAGCCACAAGGATTATACAGATTTTACCATCTAACACAGCAACTATTGATGATATTGTTATAGTTGAAGGCTCTTCAAACAATTCAATTTCTGTTTATGTTTCTGGCGATGGCTCTTATGAGTTTTCATTAGATTCGGGAAGTTTTCAAAACAGCCCTACCTTCAATAATGTTTCTGCTGGTATGCATACCATTACAATCAATGATATAAATGGTTGCGACCCAATTTCACAAGACGTTTACGTGTTGGGTTTTCCAAAATTTTTCACACCTAATGGTGATGGTATGAATGATTATTGGAAACCCATTGGATTGCATTCCAAAATTAAAACTATTCAAATCACTATTTTTGATAGGTATGGAAAACTGATTAAAGAAATAAATTCAGCTAATTCCAGTTGGAATGGCACATATAAAGGACAGCAATTAGGTGCTGATGATTATTGGTATCGCGCAATTTTCCCGAATGGGAAAGAATATTTAGGGCATTTTTCATTGGTAAGATAATCGTAACATAGGTTCCATATTTAGGTATGGAAATATTTCTTATTTTTGATTGCTTTTAATTTTTCTCATGAAACAATCAAACCCTTTCTATTTCTTCATTTTTCTTTTATTTATTAATAATTTAAGCTTTGCTTCAACCAATAGTATAGATTTCAAAGTATCCTTAAAGGATATGAATCCGTGTCCTGCTCCTATTATTTCAAACTTTTTACCTTCTACTGGTCCCGAAAACACCATCGTAACCATTACCGGAAGTAATTTTACAGATGCTGCAACAGTAACATTTGATGGTATTCCAACAAGTTTCACCGTTATTAGCGACACTGAAATAACAGCTTTTGCCATATCGGCTTTAAATACAAGTGCTACGATTTCAATTTCAAGTACTGGTGGATGTGTTGGAAATTCAGCAATCGATTATAATTTTATTCAGCCAAACTGTACGGTTGGCGATATTTATATGTCCGAAATTTTTGATTCTGAATCCGGAAGTTATGGTATCATTGAATTATTTAATCCAACCAGTTCGTCTATTACATTGGATGGTATTTATGAAATCCATAGATATGGTGATGTTGGTGATACTGGTGCGCCTAGAAATATATTTCCATTATCTGGATCTATCGCGCCTTTAACAACATATGTTATTCAATTAGGAAGCACAGGAACTACCTGTTCCCTAAGCCCTGACTTGACAATAGGTTCTGGTATAAATGACAATGACGAATTGAAACTCGTGAAAAATTCGGTTATAATCGATATCGTTGAAGCACCAACCGAACGTGGTTATACCATCATCAGAAATCCAGACGCTACGGTTCCGAATGATACGTTTGCAGCTGCAGATTGGCTTATTGATGGTAACGAATCCTGTTCAAATCTAGGGTCGCATACAGCTGATCCTATTTCAAGCAGTATTCCTTTAATTACTCAACCTGCTTGGCAAACTATTTGCGAAAATGGGAATGCATCATTCACCGTTTCGGTTGCTACTGGCACTTACACCTACCAGTGGAAAATACTTGACAATTCTGGAAATTGGGTAAATGTGGTAAATAATACAACGTATTCAGGAACAAACACCAACACATTGATTCTTAATAATGTGCCTGCTAGTTTTAATAATAATCAATATTATTGCGAAATAACTTCATCCACCTGCAATTTAGTAAGTGATGCCACGCACTTATTTGTTTCTAATCCAGAGGTCGATACGTTATCAAATCAAGTAGTATGTGACAGTTACAGCTTACCAACATTAACAAACGGAACCTATTACACTGGGACTAATGGAACAGGAACTGTTTTAAATTCTGGTCAAACAATTTCAACAACACAAACTATTTATATTTATAATGAAAGTGGAACCGCTCCAAATATTTGCTCTAATGAAAGTAGTTTCACAATAACCATCACGGGAACACCTCCAGTTGACAATTTACCTAATTATACAGATTGTTCAAGCTACATTTTACCAGTCCTTTCAAATGGTAATTATTACACAGGTAGCAACGGAACAGGAACATTTTTGAATGCTGGCGAAACGATTTCCTCCAGTCAAACAATTTATATTTATAATGAAATAGGAACCGCTCCAAATATCTGTTCCAATGAAAGTAGTTTTATAGTTACTATATCTGGTTTACCACCTGTAAGTACTATTGCTAATCAAAGTGCTTGTACCAATTACAGTTTACCAACTATTACAAATGGAAACTATTTTACAGGAAGTAATGGCACTGGCATGATGTTAAATATTGGACAAGTCATTTCAACTTCACAAACCATTTACATTTATAATGAAACAGGTGTAGCTCCGAACATTTGTTTTAATGAAAGCAGTTTTACGGTTACCATAATTGGAACACCTCCTGTAGATGCACCTTCAAACCATACAGGCTGCTCAAGTTACATTCTACCAACACTCACAAATGGCGATTATTATACGGGAACAGGCGGAACTGGAACATTACTGAATGCTGGCGAAACGATTTCCAACAGTCAAACCATTTATATTTATAATGCCATTGGAACCGCTCCAAATATTTGCTCAAATCAAAGCAGTTTTATGGTAACTATTTTACCTACTCCAAGTGTTGATACACTTGACAACCAAGATGCTTGTACAGATTACACATTGCCAAACTTAACAAATGGAAACTATTTTACAGGAAGTAATGGAACAGGAGTTATGTTGAATTCTGGCGAAATTATTTCAACAACACAAACTATTTACATTTATAATGAATCTGGTTCAGCTCCAAATATTTGTACTAATGAATCTAGTTTCACGGTAACCATTGGTGGAATACCACCTGTTGATACGCTATCCAATCAAACAGATTGCTCCCAATACATATTACCAGCGCTTACAAATGGTAATTATTACACAAGTAGCAACGGAACAGGAACATTTTTGAATGCTGGCGAAACGATTTCCACCAGTCAAACAATTTATATTTATAATGAAATAGGAACCGCTCCAAATACCTGCTCCAACGAAAGTAGTTTTATGTTGACAATTTTAGGAAATCCTACTATTGATGTACTACCAGATGAAGCCATTTGCCTTGAATTCAGTTTACCTAATTTAACTAATGGCAATTATTTCACAGGGACTAACGGAACAGGAACGGCTCTTTTCGCTGGTGATGTTATTTCAACAAGCCAAACCATTTATATTTATGCTGAAACAGGTGCAACTCCAAATATCTGCACAAACGAAAGCAGTTTTAATGTGACTATTTTTCCTACAACAGATTTCGATTTAGCAGAAAGTAACATTCAAGTAAACGAAAACACGTTAACAGTTACCATGTCTGACACCAGCATAAACTATGAGTACGCCGTGGATACAGGTATTTTTCAGTCTAGTCCGGTATTTTCTGGACTTTCAAATGGCACTCACACTTTGACAGTTCAAGATGAAAATGGCTGTGTTATCAAGTCTATTCAATTTGAAATAACTTCGGGAACTTCCATTATCATACCACCATTTTTTACCCCAAATAGCGATGGTCAAAATGATGTTTGGCAAATTACCGATACTCAAAACACTATCAAAGAAATTTTTGTTTATGATCGTTACGGAAAGCTTCTAAAACAAGTTCCACTTTCTTCAAAAAGTTGGGACGGCTTGTACAGAGGCAATCCAAAGGAAACCAATGATTATTGGTATCTTATTAATTTACACGATGGGAAACAACTAAACGGTCACTTTACTTTAAAACGCTAGATTTTGCGTAATTTTGCAAAATAATATGCACATTTCTGAATGTTAATATGTACAGTAAAAAGTTAGTTACCAGTGCATATGACGGTTCAAAAAAATTAAAGTGAACACATG
>CBFHJN010000040.1:0-15386 GCA_965655805.1 Flavobacteriaceae bacterium | reverse complement strand
TAAAACTAACTGGAGTTGCAGCGTCTAGCGTAATGCTAGCATCTTCTGTACAACCCGTACTTGCATCTGTAATAGTTACTGTATACGTTCCGGAAGGTACGCCTGAAAACACATTTCCTGCTAACGCAATAGATGCTGGGTTAGGAAGAATACTATACGTATACGTTCCAGTGCCTCCTTGAGCTGTTACAGTAATTTCACCATCATCATCAGCACATGTTGTAATGCCTGTTACGGCAGGAGAAATTCCTAAAGGCATTTCAATGGTAACATTTGCCGTGCTCTCACAGCCATTCAAATCTCTTACCGTAATCGTATGGTTTCCAGAATTTAAATTCTGAATAGTAAAAGGTGGTGTTTGCGCTTGAAAAGTTCCTCCATCAATACTAAATGTATATGGCGGAATACCTGCTGTTGGTAAGGTAACATCAATCTCAAAAGTTCCTTCAGCCGTGTTACACTGGCTGTTTACTGTTGCTGAAATAATGGGTGAAGGATCCATTGGTAATACTAAAACTGGTGTAGTTCTAATACAGCCATAGGCATCCATTACATGTACATAATAATTATTAGCATCCATATTGAAGGTACTCGCTGGATCCCAAGATGGATCAGTTGCTAGTGGTGCTCCTGGAGTTGTTGTAATTTGATACATGTAAGGTGGTGTTCCATTCATACCAACTGCACTAATGACACCGGAATTAGGATTACAATTGGCGTTTTGATCAACGGTAGCTGAAATACTTAATTCAATAGCAGATTCTGTAATATTAAAAGGCACAGTAACCACGCTACAACCTGTGTTTGGACCAGACGTTTCACTTATTAAAACAAAGTAATTCCCAAATGGCAAAGGTCCCAAATTAGTAATTGCTATAGAGCCATTTGCTGGTATAACATCTGTATTACTAATTCCAGTGGTAGCTAAAGTAAACGAATCAAATATTTCATAAGTTACATTTGTTGCCGATGCATATGTACTATTTATAGTAAATGATACATTTCCATCCGCACTTCCGGTACAGGTGATATTATTAGCTGTCACTGCTGAAGCCGTTAATGTAGAGTTTGTAGGAATTGGACTAGTAGCTACTTCATAATAACTACAACCTGTTGACGAGTCAAATACAATAAAAGTATACGTAACGCCTGGTATTAAATTGGTAAATGTTGCACTTCCAGGTGTTAATTCAGGGATCCATGAACCACCAGGAGCTGTTCCGGTTGCTGGATATGTACTGAAGAAGAAAGGTCCAGGACTTATTAAAGTTGTTCCGATAGTTACAACGGCTTCGCCTCCAGATAAACAATCGGCTGTAGCAGTAATATTAATATCTAAATCGTCTGGTGGAGATGCCACTAAAACATCTTGAACTAGCATGGAGCAACCGTTCGCATCAACGACATTAATTTGATATAGGCCAAAGTCAACCACATCAAAACTAACCGATGTTGAACCTGTTGTATTCAATTCAGAGTTTGAATAACCGTTGGTTCCGGTAACAAAATAGTTATATGGAGGTGTTCCACCTGTTACGCCATCTACAATTACCGATCCTTGCGAAACTCCCATAGGACCACAAGTAATATCTACAGCATGATAGGTGACGTTTATTGGTGTTGGCTCGGAAATAATAATTGTTTCCGTATCCGTACACGCATTATTATCTGTTAACGTAATGGTATACGATCCAGCTGATAGACCAGATGTTTGTGTGCCATAATCAACACCTGTTGTGGTATTATAAACATTAATAACATAAACCGGCTCTCCTACTGTGGTATTTATAACCACATCAATAGCTGCATTATTATCACCATGACATAAAATAGATTGCGTTGGTGTTACTGAAATAATTTCTGGTAACGTTATAGCATCAATTGTATTGATTGTTGACAAAACGGTACAGCCTTGGGCATCTGTAACTTGAAATTGATAAGTTCCATTAGTCGCTGTACTATACGTAAATGGCGAACCAGTAGTTCCTAAAGTTGTAAATGCAGTACCATTAACAGACACTTCATACGTATATGGCGCATAACCACCCGAAATAGTTCCTGTAATTATGGCGTCAGGTGACGTTGTACAGTCTAAATCCTTTGTAACAGTTGTATTGACTATCAATTGAGAGGCAATGGTTTCCGCTGGTAATGTAAAGGTACAGCCATTAGCATCTCTAACAATTACGGTATACGTTCCAGGCACTAAATTATTAAAAACATTATTCGTTGTAAAGGGCGCACCATTTATGCTATATTGATAAGGTGGAAGTCCGCCAGTTGCCGTCACTTCGAGTGTTGCCGCATTGGCTGAATCATAACAGTAATCCGAAGTTACAGCTATGGTTGCTGTCGGGTTTGTTGGCACCACTAAATCGAAAGTCGTTGAAACGGTACAACCTTCTACATCTATTACAGTTGCAGTATAAGTTCCTGTTTGTGTTAAGTTCACAAATGTATTACTCGCTTGTGCCGAAAGAATAGTTCCATCAGGTAAAGTAATACTATATGAATTTCCACCCCAACCTCCTGAAGCATTAATAACCACTTGTCCATTTCCATTACATGTAATTGGACTGATAGTTGTTGAAATAGTTAAAGCCGATGTTGGTCCATCAATAGTTAGGGTTTCTGTAGCGTCACAATTTGTAGTGGCATCTGTAACAACTATCGTGTATGTATTTGCTGATAAACCGGTTAAAACTATTGGTGATGTTCCTGCTGTAGCTGCTCCACCATTAATAGAATAAGTAAAATTTGTTGAACCCGTTACGTTAAATTGAATGGAGCCATCTATATCACCAAAACAGGTAACGTTGCTTAAGGTTTGTCCATTAACCGAAATAGTTGGTAATGGGTTTACTGTATACGATTCGGAGTAAGTACAATCATTTTCATCTCTTACTTGGAATGTATAAGTTCCAGGAGCTAAATCAGCAAAAATATTAGATGATTGATAAGGTGTTGCTTCCGATGCTGGCGCAATAATTTGATATTCTAGAGTTCCGAACCCTCCCGTTACACCAGTAATAGTTATTGTCGACGTATTTAATGGACAACTTAATGGTGAATTGTCAAATAATAAATCGGTTGGTGGGTCTAAATCGTCAATTGTAATAGGTGCGGCAATATACACGCAACCACTGTCATCTTGAACTGAAACAGTATAGGTTCCGTTAGATAATCCCGTAAAAACGGTTCCATTTTGAAAAGTGATTCCATCAATACTGTAGGTATAAGGAGGTGTTCCACCTGTTACACCAGAAACAGTTATTTCTCCCGTACTTGTACATGAATATGGTGCTGTTACGGTTACCGTACCTGTTAATGGGTCGCTTTCAGTAATAGTTACCGCTTGAGGATTGGTTACACAGACATCCACTCCAGTGGTATATTGAACAACCACATCATAACTGCCTAAAGGAAGTCCTGTAAACACATTTGAACTGACAAATGTGATTCCGCCATCAATACTATACATTAAACTATTGCCATGAGAATTACTCACATTCACCATAATTGATCCCGTATCTGAACCAGCGCAAAGAATGTTTGTTTGGTCGACTGTAAATTCGGGCTCTAAAATAGCATCAACCGAAATGGACGTAGTCGCTTCACAGTTATTAGAATCGATAACCGTAATATTATAGACTCCTGGCGCTGTAACTACAATTTCTGGAACGGTTTGAAACACCGTAGTGCTATTTACAAAATAAAAATATGGAGGCGTTCCACCATTCGCATAAACGGTAATTTCACCATCAGTACAAGTTAAAGGACTTGTTAATGCTGAAGTTGCCGTTAATAAAGTTGGTTCTATAATTTCAACATCTTCAGTGTGTGTACAGCCATCCTCTGTTTCCACTAAAGTGGTATAGTTTCCGGGATTTAAATTTGAAAATGTATAGTTATTACTAGTTATTGGCCCAACACTATTTATGAGTGTTGCACCTTGATAAATGGAGAAGAAATATTGTGGACGAACATCATTTGCTGCCAAAGTTATACTGCCTTTATCACCATAACAAAGTGGTTGAGCAACATCAATAGAAACTGTAAAATCACGATCTCTAATGAGAACATCTGGAACCGTAAATATACACGGATTGGTTGATGCTCCTATCTGTCTGATGAAAATTGTATATGTTCCAGCTGTGGCTACCGTGAACACATTACTCGTTTGATATGTTACACCGTCAATACTATATTCATAACCAGTAGGCACTCCACCAACTGTTATTTGTCCTGGTGTATTACATATAATATCATTGCTGGTAACATTTGGATTTAAGACATTTTGAAATACATTAAAATAAAATTGAGTGAAACAACCACCTTCATAATTAATGGTTAATCTAAACTGTCCTGCCGTATTCGCATTAAAATTGGAACCTGTTCCTACTTGATTCCATGTACAAGAACCATCTTCATTTGCACAATCGGGATTAGTGACTGGTGTACAGCTACTTTCGTCTAATTGTTCCCAAATAATAGACGACGCATCTGTAATTTGTGTTTCAATTAATGTGAAGTCATTACCACCACATAAAAAGATATTCGGTAATAATTTCCCATCATTTGGACAGGTTACTACTTCATCAGCAAAAGGAATCACGGGATTTGTTAATGTGGTTCCACCATAATTTGTAACCACAAATGTTTGCGTAATAGATTGACAAGGTGCTATAGCTGTATTATAAACATAATAGGTACCTGTTGCCGCAACCGTTATGGTTTGAGTTGTTCCAATTACAGGTGTTCCTGTTGGACTTGTTGACCATGAATATGAGTCATATCCACTGCCTGCCGTTAACTGTACTGTGTCACCACAAAGAATCACGTTTTCAACAAATTCACAATCTAAATCAGCTAAAAAATTCGTTGCTTGTGGTATTATTAAACAGCCTGTATTCGTGTTGATACTTGGGTCATCGGTAATAATAAAATTAGGGTTTTCAATTCCGCCATACGTTGCAAAGGCTTGATTGTTTACTATGTTGGAACAGGCATCTGCTAAACTATCACAGCTTTCAACCACTTGCACATGAATTCGAATTTCAGTAACCGGATCACCTTGTTCTACAATAGAATTATCGACATTGAAAATAATTTCCCGTGTACCAGGATTATAACTTTGAACCGTAACTCCAGGAGGTAGAACTCCTAAATCAGCAGGATAATTAAAAATAATATTAATAGGAAGAACATCTCGAATGGTTAAATTATCAGCATCGTCATTACCCGAATTATTAAAACCAATAACATAATTTAATGACGTTCCCAATCCAACGGTTTGTCCTCCAATGTCATTTCCAAAATCATCTTCTACGATTTTTGTCAGTACAATTCTAGGTTCTATAATATCCACAGCAAACGCACAGAAATACGCAAAATATTGATCTTGGTTACTTTCCATTCTTATGGTAGCATTGGTATCATTATTACCAATAACGGTATTTCCGGGATTTGGAACGACCATTACACCTGTATCAAAACCTAACGTGTTTGTACTATTTGGTACTCTATTATTGACAGGTAATGCACTTAACTGCGTAACCGATGAATTGAAAAAATTATTCGCAGGACGATCAACTGCTGAAAGGGTTACGCCATTCAGTCGTAATCTATCATTTTGAATAGGGCTATCACCTTCTAAAGCAGCAAAAGCAAAATTTGCTCGAACTGGAATTGGCGCTGGAACGGTACGGAATCCAGAAACTGGAATATCAACATCAACAGCGCTATTTATAGAACTAAAACCATCAAAACTGGTAATAGATTTTCCAGGTAGTGTTGGATCCTCAAAAACTATAAATAATGACCATCCAGCAGAATATCCTGTTCCGTTATACGGGTTAAAAGTAGAGGTTCTACCTACAGCTGTTGATACATTACCAACTGTATAAGTACCTAAATTATTCGCTAAACCAGCGACAATAGATGTGACATCAGCATAGCAAGAATAAGGATAACTATTACCTGTTGAAACACCATTGGCTTCATAAATGATTGTACCTACTACATCATTATAACCACCTGTTGGCCCTTTAAACTTTACGTTCGTTATGGGTTCGTTGCCATTGGTTACGGCTCCCCAATATAAGCCAGCATGAATAATTTGATAACAGCCTGGATTTGGAATTTCTAAATCCGCACTTGTTGAATTAAAAGTTGAACCATCGCCATCAATGTCAATATATTGCATATCCACGTTATGGTTATACACCGAATTATCATTGAAAGGCGCATTGCTAGGACCTAAAATATTGTTTCCAATTAGGCGAATATCGCCTTTTAAATCTCTATTAAATCTTGGTGTAAAGGGCACGAAGTTTTGAGCAATTGTTTGCATACTCATTAAAAGTATTGTTACAACAATGCTAATCTTAAAAAAAGTAGGTTTTTTCATGATTTATTAAGTTATGTAACATCTAATCTTCTTAAGGGGCATTAATTGGACTAGATGGTGCTATTAAATATTATTATTTATTGGTACTAGTTTTCTATTTTCACTACAGACATTTTTTGGTTATACGGTTTATCTTCTTTCGTATCTAAAGTGTTCATGGCATCTCCAACATCATCAAATTTTTGATAATAAATGTAGTACTTACTGGTATTTACATCATAAAAGAAGTTAATATTCGATTGCCCAGCAGATACGACTTTTTCTAAAAAGGCATCTCTTTTATCCACATTTTCATGAACAGCAATTATCATATAATACCCATTTTCTACATTTTGAACACCTTTCAAAATTTGCACATTACTACTTTGTTCTTCACCAAAATCGAAATCTTCTGATGTTAACGGAACAGAACTTAAAGGCGTGTTCCTTTTAATGCGTTCCAGACTGGTCATATCCTTATTAAACCTATCTTTTTCATTATCATAAAGCGCACGTTTAATTCGCCGTTTACGTTCTATTTCTGTAGCTATTTTAATGGATTCTAAAGTAGATACTAAACCTGCTCTTATTCTTTCAGATTCTGCTTGTTCATTTTTTAAATTTCTGATCGTCTTTAAATAATATTGACTGGTTTCATCATTCTTATTAGAACCTTTTTGAATTCTTTGAATGTACAAGTTTTCTAATTGCTTGATAGTCTCTTGACGCTTATTAATAACAATATCTAAATCCGATTTTATAGCCTCCATGGCACGATTTTCGGCAGAAATACTCTTAAATGGTTTTGGCTCCATAAAGATACCTTGCTCACTTAAGTCATTTTCTTCCTTAAGGTCTTTTAAATCTTTATTTTTCGTAATAACGACTTCATTTAATCTAACCAAAAGAATTTCCTGCTCCTTTTCCGTTTCTTTGGTGGATTCGGTAAGCGCAAACATGGATTTTGCTAACTCATCTTTATGCGTGATTTTAAGATCGGCTTGAACGTCGGCTAATGCTTCAGCCTCCAACCTAGTTTCTTCCTCAGCCAGTGTTTGGGCTTCTGCTGCCAGTCTCGCTTCTTCCTCGGCTTGCACTTGTGCTGCGGCTAAACGTTGTTGTTCGGCTGCTTGCGCTTGAGCCAATCTTGCCGCTTCAGCTTGTGCTGCTTCTGCTGCTAATCTAGCTTCTTCATCGGCTTGTGCTTGTTCTGCTGCTAAACGTTGTTGTTCAGCTGCTTGTGCATGAACCAATCTTGCCGCTTCAGCTTGTGCTGCTTCTGCTGCTAAACGTTGTTGTTCAGCTGCTGCGGCTTCAGCTTGAGCCAATCTTGCCGCTTCAGCTTGTGCTGCTTCTGCTGCTAGTCTGGCTTCTGCTGCTAGTCTGGCTTCTTCATCTGCCTGTGCTTTTTCAGCTAATCCTGTTTCCTCTGCAAGTTGATTTTGATTGGCAGTGGCTTCTTTTGCTGCTGCCAAAGCCATTGCTTTTGCTTCGCGTTCTATTCTAGCCGCTTCTTTTGCTGCCTCTCTTTCTATTGCTCTTTCTTCAATAGCTATTCTAGTTTCTTCTAATTCTAGTGCTTTTTGCTCTGCTGCTTGTGCTCTGGTTTCAGCATCGCGAGGCGGTGTACTAGCTGTTGCGGATTTAGGTTTTGATTTCCGTTTTTGTTCTTTAATCAAAAAGGCTTCTTCGCGATCATCTCCACTATATTGATAGCGATTTCTGGTATTAAATTTATAAGCCACAGTTAATTCATGAGACGATCCAAATGTTGCTAAATCTCCTATAGCTTTTTCATAATTGTATTCAATAGCTATTTGTTTAGTTACGTTCATGCCTATTCCGCCTGTTGCACCATAAACGGTATTGTAACCTAATTGCGCCCAAATACCTTTTGGAACCGTTATCATAGCAATTCCAGAAAAAATGGTTTGATCGGTTTTAAATTCAGATCTAATTAAAGCAGAAAATTTACTTTCATCAAAAAAACCGCGACTAGACATGTAGCCTGTGTACATAATATGCGCCTGAATACTTTGTTGTGGATCTTCCTTCAGAATTTCCGATGTATTTAAATTATACTGCACTAAATTATTTACCGATACACCAAAATCGAAAAATACCAGACCGTAGTTAATACCTGGACTTACTGTAAGTATTGAATTTTTAGAGATATTATCTAAAGATGGATCGGGTTCATTTACAACCACGCTTCCTTCATTAATACTACTGGTATAAAAGCCAACATTTAATCCGAAAGTTAAATTACTATCTCTTTGAAGTTGCGCGTTGTAGGCAAAATTCAAAACACCTCCAAAGTTGGTTAGAACACCATAGTTTTGTTGAAACAAACCAACACCTAAACCTATATCTTCACTATATCTTCCTGTATAATTAGCTAAATATGTTACAGGTGCATCATCAAATTGCATCCATTGCCTTTTATTGGTAATGTTGATGTATGTATTTTGCTCTCGAACAAAACTGAAGGTTGGACTGGTTAAATATCTATTAAATTTTAAAGAACTTCTTACGGGAATAGCCAATGACAAAACACCATCTTCCTCTTGGGAGAATGTTAATTGTGTAGTACACAATGCCAAAGCTGTTATGAGTAAAAATGTTCTCATTTATTTGATGATGGTTATAGAACCTTTTTTTGTGTTATTGGTTGAAGTGGTAATCACGTAGTAATAAACGGGATTTACACTATTAAAATTAATATCATTTTGTGGCCAATTATTTTGATAATCATTCGTTTTGAGCAATACTTTTCCGTAAGAATCCATGATAATAACCTCGGAATTTGTGCCACTTACATAAGCACTTGGAATAATCCATGTATCATTTATACCATCACCATTTGGACTAACAATATTTGGTATTTTGGCTACATCTGGAAAAGGATCTATAGGCTCTACTATTTCAAATAAAAATTCGTTTGATACAATACAACCTGCTGTTTGATTGATAACCACTTTGTAGTTGCCAAATTCAGAAGCGTCGTAAGTGTTTCCCGTAGCGCCTGAAATAAGGTTATTATTTAAATACCATTGGAATTCTGGATTATTGGCAGTCGTAGTAACTTCTACATATAAAGTATCATCCAGTTCCAAAGTATTTATATCGTCTACATTAATAGTACTTGTAAAGCCTTCGCTATCTAAATCTATTGAAGCTGTTGTTGTGCAACTTCCTAAATCGATACTTACAGAAAAGGTTCCGGACAACGTGGTTTCATACATTTGATTTGTTGCTCCAGAAATTTCTTCGCCATTTAAAAACCATTGGTAACTATTACCTTCAGTGGTGGTTAATGTTGTTGGTCCTCCACTTGGACAAAATGGATTTCCTAAACTGGAAACGATGGCTGTTGTAGTTCCTGAAGTGGATTCGGAAACGGTTACCCGATTGGAATAGGAATCGGATGTACAGGTTCCATAATTTGTTTCAACAAAATAAGTGCCAGGCATATTAACCGTTAACGTTTCACCGTCGGCTACAAAAACAGATGTGGAAGGTCCTGTTGCCCTGTACCACCTGTAGGTTAAGGACGGATAATTTAAAGGAGAATCGTTTAATCCTGTTCCGGGATTATCAATACTTAAAATATAACTTCCACCAGCACAATATGTAGCGACGGGAATTAAGTTATTAATGGAAAACGGCGTGTCTTGAATTTTATAATAAGCTGCAAAGGTTGAAGAACCGGAACTTGTAGCTTGTGGAGCTGTACTTTTAATTCGTATTCTATATGATTCTCCAGCCGTATTGTTAGGCAAACCAAAACTTAAAATAGCAGGCGATGTGGTAATAGTGCCTGCATCAGAAGTTGCTACAACAGAAGGGTTCGTAAAATTACCCGTTGCATCGGACAACTCAACTACAAATTGGTTTGTAGGGCTTACGTTTGCTAGAGGTGAAAAACTAAAGCTGACATTAAATGTATTAAAATTTTCGTTAGCGCAAGCTTGCGTAAAGCCAATATTTGGAACACCAATAGCTATCTGTGCTTTGATGTTCTGACTTAAAAAGAGAACAAAGAAACACATTACAAAAAAAGATTTTTTTACAAAAGTAGTTTCATTCATACGCTATTAAATTGGTCATTTGTAAGTCATACGTGTTTATTATGAAACCATACAATCTTGCAAACTAAAGGGTTTTAAACAATGGAGATTAATTAAAAATTAGATTTCTAAATAATATTAAAACATACAAAGTGATTTTTAAGGTTATGCTGTTTAGTCGTCGTTTGAGGCAATAATTTTATTAATGCGTAATCTAAAGTCTGGTTTTCTAGAGTTTTTCAAATCAATGAATGTTTCAGCATCTATACCTTTAGAATACACATTAAAGAAACTGCTATTTCCATACCAACTCTCTAAATCTTCGTTGTTTGCATTATATTCCGTAAAAATGTTTCCGTTACAATTATTGAAATACATTTCTGTGAATTTGACATTATTTAGCGTTTCGTTATTAATTTTAATTTTGTTTTCAAACAGAACGGCTGGATTAAAGCCAGAAATAACGCTCTTACTCATATCCAATTTAGCATACTCGGCAACAAAAATGGCTTCTCTAACTAAACCTAACTTAATTTCAGATTCCAAATTATCACTTACATTTATTAGCGTTAAATTAGTAGCAAAAACAGACGTTTGCTTTTTCGAAAAGTCAATTTCTTCTTTATCATTATTATAGGATGCTATATGCATACATCTAGAACCATCTGAACTTGAAATGTATGATGACCTAACAGCTAATGTGTTGTATAAGTTACATTGTGCGCCATAATTGAAGTTGTAATCTATTTTATTTGATTTAAATGAAACAGCCTTGCTTAAGTTCACTTGACCTCCAAAAATATCAAACGAATTTCCAGCAGAAAAACTTACCATTATATTTTCTAGAATGGTTTCACTGCCTACACCTGCTAATAATAAAGCATTAAAGTTTTCATCACCTTGTAATTTCTTCCCTGCGTATTCAATCCGAACATAGCGTAGAATACCAGAATTACTTTGCTCATTATCACCACCATAACTAATATGGTCATAAGAAGCTGCTTTAAAGTTGTGATTTACTGAAGAACCGTTTCCAAATTTATTAATTGGCGCATCACCTAAAATAATAAGGCCTCCCCAATCACCAGCTTTTTTAACGCTTCGGTTTGATGTAAAAACAATAGGGTCTGTTACCGAACCATCAGCAATAATAGTAGCGCCTTTTGTAATAATTAAAGAGCCACTAGTTTTAAAATCGCCTATAATAACGGTTCCAGGCTCAATAAATAAGGTGGCATTATTGGTAACAAAAACATTTCCTAATAATAAATAGGTGTTTTTCTTATCTAACTTGGTATCCGTAGAAATGGTTCCAGTTAATATTTCGGTTGCTTGCGCGTATTCCTTTGATTCTGGTTTGAATTCCGTCCAAGAATTCAACCAATTATCAGTGCCAATAATACCTTTCTCTTGTTGAGCGAAAGTACTGGAAAACACTAATAAAAAAATGCATACGAGTTGGGGCAAATTTTTCATAGTTAAAATAATTATTTATTAATCATAGATTTTTTTTAATCACAAATCAAACATAGGTATTAATTCCACTAAATACAAATAATAACGACAAACCGCACAAATTATCAACATTCGTATTCTTTTTCTTACATATTATGTTAAAATTATCGATAAAACTAATAAGAGGTTCAAATTTCATTAGCAGTTGTAGCATAAACGCACAACAAACCGGACCATAGATTTTATGCAAATCTACTTTCCGAACCAACCAGAAAGACATAGACCATTGTAAACTATACATTACGATAGTGTTATTTGCTTGCGCTTTTCAATCAACGGATTTGATTGTGGTAAATGTGTTTAGAATTGGTATTGCTATTGTTCCTTAAAACCTGTTATTTTCACTGTATATATGAAGTGCTTTCAAGGTTTCTTCATAAAATAAAATAGCAGCAATTAGGTTAGTCCTATCAGAATATGGTAAAATTTTATTCTGAAAGTCCATGGTGCTCAAAAAGTAATCTTTAGTCGCTTCAATTTGCGTATCCAAAGCACTTCTATTATCTTTTGTGTCTGGAATACCAAATGTAGACATAGTCACACCTGGTTTAGTTGCAAAAGCAATGTAAGGTAAAATTTTAATGATAATTTCAATACGTTCATTATACAACCCTAACAAAACACCTTTTTGCATTTGTTCAAGTTCCTTTCTGTCGTGATATTTTGAGATACCAACATTTTGACTTATAATACTTTTAGGTTCATCTTTATTTTGAGCCGTGGCAAAGCCTGCCATTAATAAAAACGCTAAACAAAACAACGTAATTTTAGATTTCATAGTGTAGATTTTGGGATTCATAATCACAAATTTATGCAATTAAACGAAAAAAACAAGCGTTTTATCGATTATTTCATGATTTTTTATTAATGTTTTGTTAAAAGAATAGAAACGAACCCGTAACGTTCAGAAAATAAATTAATTATAAAACTTTACATGTTGAAAATTCTGATGCGTTAATCAGTAAATCCAAACTATAAAAATACCAAGTTTCTTTTAAGTTCTTTCCTGATAATTTAACTCTAAAAATAAACACATAATTCCGACTAATATTTTATGTTTTTATATTTTTCGGCACAATAAATGTTATTACCTTCGTTATACTAAAAAACTAAAAATTATATGTTTAAATATATTTTCATTTTAAGCCTTTTTGTTTCTTCATGGGGATTTTCGCAAAATTCAGCGGTTGCTATGAATGAAACTTTAAAATTTACAGCTGCTTATAATATGTCTGGTATTATGACCGATTTGGCAGAAGTGACTATGGAAACAAGTCCTGTAAAAACATCCAAAGCCACCTTGTTGCGTTTAAAATGTACCGCTACAACCTACAGTAAATGGGATAATTTTTTTAAAATTCGTGATTTGTATGAAAGTTATGTAAGTCCTACTACTTTAACACCTTATTTGTATAAGCGAGATATTAATGAAGGTGGTTATTATAAATTTATGCAGTATAAGTTTAAAAATAAAACGAATACCGTTGAAAGTATCAAGAAAAAGCGTCGCAGTAATGGGACCATTTGGGAAGAAAAGAAAACCTTAAATATAGGTGGATCAACCCATGATATTGTGACTTCACTTTATAAAATGCGAAATCTAAATTTAGCCCAAGCAACTACGGGTAAAAGTTTTCCACTAACCGTTATTTTTGATAACACAGAATATAAAATTACAGTTGTTTATTTAGGAATGGAAACAATAAATACTGCAATTGGTAAAAAATCTTGTTACAAATTAGGTGTTTCCGTAAATAATAGCTCGGTTTTAAAAGGTTCCAACGATAATTTATTATGGCTAACTGCCGATGCTAATAAAGTACCTGTTTACGCTAAATTTAAAATAGCTGTTGGTAATGGTGAATTAAAAATTAAATCCGCTTCAGGCTTAAAAAACTAAATATATCATGAGAAAACTATTTATAATTTTAAGTTTAATTTCAGCCATTTTAGCGGTTGTACTTTCCGTGTTACCACTATCTAATTTGGCGTTTATTCCTGCTATTTTGGCGTTAGTCCTAGGTTTGGTTGGCTTTTACTTTTCCAATAAACAAGAAAAACCGAAACACTTAATAAAATTGGCGTTTTTATTAACAATTATTGCATTGTCCTTATCTACGTATAAGGCAATTTTTAATGTTTCAGAAGTTGGAAATACCGAACAATTGGAGCAAACAGAACAACGGTCTGAAGAAGAAGCTATTGAAGAATTAGAAGATTTAGATTTTGAAGATATTGACGTTGACTTAGACGATATAGATGTAGACGAAATTGACATTGATATGTAAAGTTTATATTTTCCTACAAATTTGAAAGATAATACTTCGGTATTATCTTTTTTTTTTATTTATTTATGACCTAAATTACTATTAATGAAGGGTCTTGTTATTGCTTCTGCACTTACATTAGTTGGTTCTTGTGCCACTACACGCTATTCTACAAAAATTGAAAATTTAAAAAATAATATTCAATTAACCGATAGTGCAACTGTTATACGTTATGCCAATACCATAACAGCTTCCGAATTAAAAACACAGCTATACGCCTACGCCTCTGATAAGTTTGAAGGTCGTAAAACTGGTGAACCTGGTCAGAAAAAAGCTGCTAATTTCTTAAAAGCCTATTACCAATCTCAAGATATACCTTCTCCAATTGGTGACTCCTTGTATTTCCAAAATATTCCAAAAGACTTTTTACCGGATGACATTCAGCCTACTGAAAACGTTCTTGCTTATATAAAAGGATCAGAGTATCCAGAAGAAGTAATCATCATTTCGGCACATTTAGACCATTTAGGTATCGAAAACAATGAAATTTTTAATGGCGCTGACGATAATGGCTCTGGTACAACCACTTTAATGGAAATGGCTCAAGCTTTTCAATTGGCAGCTAATGATGGCTACTCCCCAAAACGTAGTGTCCTATTCCTACATCTAACAGGTGAAGAATTAGGCTTATACGGTTCACGATACTATATTGATAATCCTATTTTCGATTTAAGTAAAACTATGGTCGATTTGAATATTGATATGATTGGACGCGTTGATAAAAAACATGAGCAGAACCCTAACTATTTGTACCTAATAGGCGCTGATAGAATAAGTAAAGAACTTCATTTCATATCTGAAAAAATCAACAACACCTACTTCAATTTAGATTTAGATTACACCTATAATGATGAGGATGATCATAATCGCTATTATTTCAGGTCTGATCATTACAAGTTTGCTTTAAAAAATATTCCCGTTATTTTTTACTTTAATGGTGAACATAATGATTACCATAAAGCAACCGATACGCCAGACAAAATTGAATATGAGTTATTAGCAAAACGCGCTAAATTAATCTTTTCCACGGCATGGTATTTAGCCAATAAAGATGGCGATTTAATTCATAATGAGGATATCTAATAA
>CBFHJN010000039.1:0-15525 GCA_965655805.1 Flavobacteriaceae bacterium | reverse complement strand
CCATTTGAACTTGGGGTGGAATGGTGAAAAAAGATCCACCAGAAGCGCCTCTTTCAATGGCAACAACAGCTAATCCGTTTTTTACATTAGTTCTGATTCTGGTATAAGCAGCAACCAAACGATCTTCGATAGATTTTTTGAAATCATCTGATTTTTTGATGAGTGCTTCTTCTTCTTTTTCAGTTTCAGCTAAAATAGCATCCAACTCACTTTTCTTATGTTTCAAGTGTGTTTGGCGTTCTTTTAAACGTTCTTTAGTTTGCGCAATGACTTCTTTTTTCTGCTCAATCTGAACTTTAAACTCGTTGATGTTTTTTTCAGCTAATTGAATTTCTAATTCTTGAAATTCAATTTCTTTTGAAATCGAGTTGAATTCTCTATTATTACGAACATTTTTTTGTTGTTCGTTATACTTTTTGATCAGTGCTTTGGCCTCTTCAATCAAATTCTTTTTAGAACTGATATCATTTTTAATAACATCTAAACTATCTTCTAGTTTTTCATGTCTGGTGCTCATTCCAGCAACTTCATCTTCTAAATCGCGCACTTCTAAAGGAAGTTCTCCACGAACATTTCTAATTTCATCGATACGAGAATCTACAAGTTGTAAATCATACAGTGCTCTTAAACGCTCTTCTACCGTTGCTTCTTTCTTTTTTGCCATACTCTAATAATACTTAACAGGATTTGTATTGGTCTCTGATAATATAAGCTTCCCTACCGGAAATGCAGGTGCAAAATTAGTAATTTTTTTTGTAAGATATGCTACTAAAAGGTTTTTTGTGAACTGCTCACTTTCATAATGGCCAATATCAGCTAAAATTAGGCTGTTCTCGGCTTGAAAAAAATCGTGATATTTTAAATCGGCTGTTATAAATATATCAGCACCAGCACGTTTAGCTGCTGAAATAGCAAAACTTCCGGAACCACCTAGAACAGCTATTTTTTGAATGGGTTTATTTAAAAATGAAGAATGTCTGATGGTGTTGGTTTGCATTTCAGTTTTTAAGTAATTTAAAAAATCCGATTCAGCCATAGGTTGGTCTAAATTGCCAATCATGCCCATACCAATTTCTTGATTGGTATTCGTAATATTGGTAATTTCATAAGCTACTTCTTCATAGGAATGTGCAGTAAAAAGAGCTTTTAAAATTGATGCTTCCAAATGCTTTGGAAATATAACGGATATTTGGGTTTCGGGTTCAGAGTGGTCTTTTAGTTTTTTACCTTTGGTTGGGTTAGTGAGCTCATTGCCTTGGTATGTTCCAATGCCTTCCATGTTAAAACTACAATTGCTGTAATTGCCAATATTTCCGGCTCCAGCAGCAAAAAGCGCTTGGCGAACTTTTGAAGCCTCTGCATGTGGTGCATAGGTTGTTAATTTCTTAATGGTTTCTGATTGTGGAATGAGAATCTGTCTGTTTTTCAAATTTAGCTTTTCGCAAATCATATCATTCACACCATGGAAAGCATTATCTAAAGCGGTATGAATGGCAAAAATGGCAATATTATGTTGAATGGCTTTTATAACCACACGTTCTACATAATTTTTACCCGTTATTTTTTTTAAACCTTTAAAAATAATAGGGTGGAAGCTGACTATCAAATTACAATTTTTGGCAATAGCTTCCTCAATAACAGCTTCAGTAGTGTCTAATGTGACCAAAACTCCAGTTACAAGTTCTTGATTATTACCCACAAGTAAACCCACATTATCAAAATCTTCAGCGTAAGTAGTAGGTGCAAAATTTTCTAAACAATTTATAACGTCTTGAACAATCATTTCTTTTTATGTTTAACATCAAAGATAAAATAATTACTTTCGTTGTTATGAAGCTTCTGCGAAAAATATTATTTCCCATTGTTCCGATTTACTATTTGGTGACTTGGTTGCGAAATCGATTTTATGATTGGGGCATTTTTAAAAGTAAATCCTATAAGCATCCCATAATTTGTGTGGGTAATTTGAGTACTGGTGGAACTGGAAAATCGCCCATGATTGAGCTTTTAATACATATTTTAAAAGATAGGTATCAAATTGCTACTTTAAGTCGTGGTTATAAACGAGAAACAGATGGTTTTAGGCTAGCCAACGCCTCTGATAATGCTAGAACGCTTGGTGATGAGCCGTTTCAGTTTTATAATAAGTTTCATAATTCTCTTCAGGTTGCAGTTGATTCAAACAGACAACGCGGCATAGAAAATTTATTAAGCTTACCTAAAAAACCCGATGTTATTCTATTGGACGATGCCTTTCAACATCGGAAAGTGTCAGCTGGTTTTAATATTTTATTGACTACCTATTCCGATTTATATTATAAGGATTGGGTTTTGCCAACTGGTAATTTGCGAGAGCCAAAACAAGGTGCTAAACGCGCACAAATTATTGTAGTTACTAAATGTCCTGATATTATTTCAGATGCGGAAAAGGAACAGATTATTTTAAAACTAAATCCAGAGGCAGGACTACAGGTGTTTTTTAGTTCAATTGCGTATTCTGAAGTGGTTTTTTCAGAAGATGATTCAATGAGCCTTATGAGTCTTAACCAGTTTACTTTGGTTACTGGTATTGCTAATGCCAATCCGTTAGTTGATTTTTTACACAATAAGGGTTTAACATTTGAGCATGAAAATTTTCCAGATCATCATGTGTTTTCCGTATCTGATATTTCAAAATTAGAAAAAGAGTCATTACTGTTAACTACAGAAAAAGATTTTATGCGTTTAAAAGCGTTTCCAAGTCTGCGAGACAAACTGTTTTACATTCCCATTGAAGCCGTTGTGCATGAACCTGAATTATTTCAGAATTGTATTTTGGAATATGTGAAAATTATGAATTAAACCGTTTTAGCTTCTTTATTTTCAATTAAGGTTTCATAGAGTTTTTTCTCAAAATCTTCTTGCTTAAATGGTTTTGAAATAATGTCTGTAAATCCAGCTTCGTCAAATTCGTGCATCTTATCTTCAATAGTCACGGCTGTTAGCGCAAAAATAGTGAGCGTTTGGTTAAATGCGCGAATGCGTTTGGTAGCTTCCAATCCGCTGATTCCTGGCATATGAATATCCATTAAAATAACATCGTAGTTATCGGTACGTGCTTTTTCAACGGCTTCTTCGCCATTATCAACAATGTCACAGTTTAATTTCATCTTGTTAAGGATTTTTTTCGTGATCATTTGGTTGATCTTATTATCCTCAACAACTAATATTTTAATATTTTCTAAATCAATATCAGCCACCTGATTGAAGTAATCTACTTTTTTAGGTTTGGCAATTGGAGCTGCGTATTTCATAGGAATTTCAAAAATGAAATTGGAGCCTTTACCAATTTCACTTTTTAAATATATTTTCCCTTTTAATATTTCTATCAGTCCTTTAACAATGGATAAACCTAAACCAGTTCCGCCATATTTGCGATTGATTTGAATAGAACCTTGAGAAAAACTCTCGAACAGTTTTTCTTGTTTCTGCTTGCTAATACCAATTCCGTTATCTTCTACTTCAAAGCGGATAACAAAATTATCACCATCTTGCTGAAGTTTTTTAGCACGAACCCATATATTTCCATCTTTCGTGAATTTAATAGAATTACCAATTAAATTGATTAGTATTTGCGATATTTTAAGCTGATCGGCATTGTACGTATCCGGAATATTTGAGTCGTATTCTAAATGCAGCTTGGTATTATTGTCGTTTGCTGAATTATTTAAGGCAGCAATAACATTGGTCATTTTCTTTTTAAGGTTGAAGTTTTCTGGTTCTATGTCTACCTTGTTAGCTTCAATTTTATTTATTTGAAGAATATCATTTATAAATGTCAGTAAGTATTCGCCTGAAAACTTTAATGATTTTAGGTGTTGAATTTGGTTTGGTTTAGGATCTTCATCCAATAACATATTGGTTAAACCTGTAACTGCATATAAAGGTGTGCGAAGTTCGTGCGTAACCGTAGATAAAAAATTAGCTTTGGTTTTGGAGGCCAACTCGGCTTTTTCCATGGCAACAATAAGTTCACTATTTTTAATGTGAAGCATGTTGTTGGTTTTCAGTCTAATATTATTGTTTTTATATAAGGACAAAGTTAGTAACGACAAAATGGTAATTAAGGCAATACTTAATATGGTGGTTAGCTTACTTAAGTTGTTCTCCTTAATTTTTTCTTCCAGATTAGCCGCTTGTTCTTTTTGAAACTCTGTTTGATTGTTTAATAAAATTTTTATGCGTTTTTCTGGCGATAAATTAGCGCGTTTAATTTGCAATAAAGAATCAGAAAGCTTCATGTATTTTTTTAAGTATTCTGAAGATGCTTTGTAATCGCCATTTATTTCATTTAAGTCGCTTAAAATTAGATACCCATTAGTCAAAACGGTATTAAAGTTGTAATCTTTAGCTAATTGGACGCCTTTTTCAGTAGATTCTAAACCCGCTTCATTTTTGCCTAAATGTGTTAATGCTAAACCATTATGAATTAATGCACTACTTTGAATTTTGTCCAAATCGTAACGGTTGGCTAATGCCATGGATTTTTCTAATTGCTTATTGGCCTTATTATAATCTTTTATTTTAAGTAGCGTTTTTCCTTCGTTAAGAAGCACTTCAGCCACGAAATCATCTAAACCTTCTTGATCAAAGAGGGTGTTTGCAGATACATAATAATCTAGAGCTTGTCTGTAATCTTCCTTGCTGTTGTAAACGTTACCTATGGTTTTATAGGTTTCGGCACGGTTTACATCATCTTTTATAATGCGTTGAATTTCATTGGCCTTAAATAAGCTTAATAACGCATTATCTGGTTCTTCAAGAATATACTCCAGTTTGCCAAGTTTGGCATAAATGATTCCAGTACTTTTTTTTGCGCTAATTTTTTCAGAAAGCACCAGTGCTTCTTTTAGTTTTTTTTCAGCTTCAAAATAATTACTGTTTTCAATGTCTTGTTGGGCTTGATTTATTTTGTAATCAATGTTGATTTGAATAGTTTCCTCATCTTCACTAATCTCATCTTGTGCTGATAAGCTGAAGCTTAACAACATAAAAATAAAGCATAAAAATGTGTATTTCTGGGACATAATTATAGTAACTAGTATCGACAAATATAATTATTTATTCGATAAAAGTTATCTTTTTATCGACAAAAAGCAAATTAAATCAATAATCCTTTGTGAGTAGGCTGTTTCATTATCATACCAGCCAATAATTTTAACCATATTACCAATGACAGACGTCATTTGTGAGTCAAAAACACAGGAGTAGGGATTACCTACTATGTCAATAGAAACGATAGGATCTTCAGTATAGCATAGCACATCTTTTAAATACCCTTCTGATGCTTTTTTAAATGCAGAATTTACGGTCTCTATGCTCACTGTTTTCTGAACATTAAAGGTAATATCGGTTAAAGAACCATTTGCTACGGGAACACGAATACCGCAACCACCAATAACATCTGATAATTCAGGAAAAATACGTGTTAAGGCTTTGGCAGCTCCAGTGGTTGTAGGAACAATTGATTGCCCTGCAGCTCGCGCACGACGCAAATCACGATGTGGTTGGTCATGCAAGCTTTGATCGGTTGTGTACGAGTGAATAGTTGTTATATAGGCTTGCTTAATACCACATAGTTTATGGATGACATCCATCATTGGTGCGGCATTATTGGTGGTACAAGATGCATTTGAAATTATGGTTTCTGTGCCATCCAAAATTGATTCGTTAATACCGAAAACGATGGTTTTTATGGTGTCATCATCCGATGGAACACTTAAAATAACACGTTTGGCACCATTTGTAATATGGTGATCTAACGTGTCCTTAGTTTTAAATTTTCCAGTTGCTTCAATAACGTAATCTACTTCAAAAGCATTCCAGTTTATATCTTTCGGGTGATTATGATGGGTTAAAACAACTTTGTTATTGTTAATGACTATATGTTGGTCATCATGAGAAATGCTGTCTTGTAAAACACCATGAATACTATCGTATTTATATAAATGACTCAAGGTTTTGGCGTCTGCCAAATCATTTATTGCTACGACTTCTAGTTGTGGATGGTTGTGAAGCAATCGCAATACACGTCTGCCAATTCTCCCGAAACCGTTAATTCCTATGCGAATCATTAATTAATATGTTTTTGGGCTTTGTAAGATGAACGCACCAAAGCGCTACTTTCCACATGTCTGAAACCTAAATCGAGTCCAATTTGTTTATATTCTTCAAACTGATCTGGCATAATAAAACGTTTAACTGGTAAATGTTTTTTACTAGGCTGTAAATACTGACCAATGGTTACAACATCCACATCTTGAGCGCGCAAATCGTGAAGGGTTTCAATAACTTCTTCGCGTTCTTCACCTAAACCAAGCATGATACCAGATTTTGTTCTGCGTTGGCCTTGTTCTTTTAAATATTTTAAGACACTCATGCTTCGGTCATATTTAGCTTGAATCCGAACTTCGCGTGTTAATCTGCGGACGGTTTCAATATTATGGGAGACCACTTCTGGAGCCACATCAATAATCCGATCAATATGTTGTTCAACGCCTTGAAAATCTGGAATTAGTGTTTCTAAAGTCGTTTCTGGGTTCATGCGTCGGACAGCTTTTACTGTTTCAGCCCACATAATGCTTCCCATGTCTTTTAAATCATCACGATCTACACTTGTTAAAACGGCATGCTTAATTTTCATGAGTTTTATTGAGCGTGCTACTTTTTCGGGTTCGTCCCAATCTACGGTTTCTGGTCTGCCTGTTTTTACACCACAAAAGCCACAAGAACGTGTACAAACGTTTCCTAATATCATGAAGGTTGCTGTCCCTTCTCCCCAACATTCGCCCATATTTGGACAGCTTCCAGAAGTACAAATAGTATTTAAACTATATTTATCAACTAAAGTACGTAGTTCTGTATATTTTTTGCCGGTAGGCAATTTTACACGCAGCCATTTAGGTTTGGCTTGGCGTTCAGGTAAAATATTTGAAACGGTTTCTGTTTTCATACATTATAAATTTCCGTTGCAAAGGTACAAAGTATTATCGTAAAATACGGGTGATTATGTTAAAGTGAAATTAAGTGAAGCTTGCTTATATTCGATTTGTTTGAATAATTTCAGCCAATAATTTTTTAGCACGAAGCAATTTAACTTTCACATTATTAATGGGTTCGTCTATTTCTGTTGAAATTTCTTTATAACTTAACTCCTGAAAGTATCTTAAATTAATTACTTCTTGATAATGTGGTTTCAGTTTTTTAATGTCGCGAAGCAGTTTTGCTAAATTTTGTTCGGTGATTAACTTGTCTTCAGGTGAAGGTGAATCATCTAAAATATCCTTGTAACTGTCGTCATCATTATGCGCAATATTTTGTGAAATGGAGTTGTTTTGTTTTCTAATTAAATCAATATGAATATTTTTTGAAATCGTAATTAGCCAAGTTTTAAAACTATAGTCGCTATTATAGGTGTCAATTTTATCAAATGCTTTTGAAAATGTTTGAATGGTTATATCCTCCGCATCATTTTCATTTTTCACCCGCTTTAGTTGAAAACCATATACGTTGTCCCAAAAGGAGTCCAATAAAAAATTGAAAGCTTTTTGGTCATTGCTTTTTGCGCGTTCAATGGCTTGGGTTATTTCCAATGTTTAGGTTTTGATATCAGGTTGGACATAAATATAGTCATTTGAAAAATAACTAAAAAGAATTCCAAAAACGGTATGTATGGAATTAAATCCTGCTCATCTAATTTTTCTGCAGCTAAAGACATAATTACTAACTGACAGATAAATCTTAAAATTATAAAAACTAGCACAACTTCCCAATAAAACAGAAAACTTAATAGTGTTATTCCTGTTAACCAAAATAATAATTGTGATGTATAAAATAAGGCTAGAAGTGCTTTGTGTTTTGGTTTATAATGTTGAGCGGTTGTAATATGCCGTTTTTTTTGAGTAACCCAAGACTTAAATGTTGTTTTTGGGCTAGACATAGTGAAACTTTCTTTTGAAACGCATACGCTGGTATTCTTTGCTGTGGCAATTTCATTGATGAATAAATCATCATCGCCTGAACGAATATGCATATGTTTCATAAACCCACTCACTTTAAAGAATTCATCTTTAGTGTAAGCCAAATTTCTGCCAACTCCCATATAGGGTAATCCCATTTTAGCAAAAGATAGATATTGAATTGCCGTAAAGACCGTTTCAAACCGAATGAGTTTATTTAGTAAAGAGTTTTTAATTTTGGTATAACCACCATATCCAAGAACAATTGTTTTTTCATTACTGAAATGTGCACTCATTTCTGTAATCCAGTTTTCGGAAATGGGTTTGCAATCTGCATCTGTAAATAACAAGTGATTGTTTTTAGCCGATTTTATGCCAAGAGTTAAAGCATATTTTTTATTAGCCCAAAAGGCTTCATTGTTCTTGACGTTTACAACTTTAATATGTGAATGTTTTTCAGCAAAAGACTCCATGACTTTTAAAGTTTTGTCATAGGATGCGTCATTTATTAAAACTATTTCAAAATTCGGATAGTTTTGCGCAATGATGGATGGTAGAAATTTTTTTAAATTTTCGGCTTCATTTTTAGCGCAGATTATGAGCGAAATAGGAATATTTTTTGGGCTAGCCGTGGATTCTTTTTGAAACGCAAACGGACTAAAAAAAAAGAGATAGTAGAAAATCTGAAAACATGCTACTAGTATAAAAATATAGTAGAGAATGTCTAATATAAACATTAAAATTACGAGTGTTGAGGTTCGTTACAATTTTCAAATTGGTCTGGAGTCTTTCCGCAAAACCCACAGGATTCACCTTCGGTATTTAACATGGGATTTTGGCTAGCACACGTGCCTGCAAATTT
This sequence comes from Flavobacteriaceae bacterium, assembly GCA_965655805.1. GTDB lineage: Bacteria > Bacteroidota > Bacteroidia > Flavobacteriales > Flavobacteriaceae > Algorimicrobium. Next base: position 6,666 of record CBFHJN010000039.1, on the reverse strand, counting down.
TCCGTCTTTTTTTGCCCATATTTTAATGGCAATTCCTGCTACAGCAACCCCTAATAATGCTAATGTTATTAAAAAAAGTTTCATAAAATTTGTTTTTGCAAAGATAGGGATTTTTAGAGATAAAAAGACCTCGATTCTCAAAGAAAACCGAGGTCTATTTTATGTTATAAATACGGGTTATTTATTCAATGTAATTTCGGCAACGGAATTTTCTTTTGTAGCGGTTAATTTGACACCACGTTGTTCAATTGTAATACTTAAAGCCAAAGCGTCTTCGGTATAAGGAATGGATTTTAATTGCCTATCACCTTCATTTAGTATGCCTAAATTAACCATTTTATCTTCTAATTCTGCCCAAATTTGATAGCATTGCTCTTCTGGTAATTGAGGTAACGAAACCACATCTAACATAGATGTTTTTTCTTTTGGATTTATGTAGGCTACCGTTTTTAAGTTTTTAGCACGATTGTTACCGTTTATAATATATTTTTCGGTTTCCGGATTGTTTAGCTGATTCATTTGACGCATAATTTCATCTAAACGTTTGTTTTTCCTGTCTAAATCATCTAATCTATCATATATTTCGTCTGCAATTTTCTGATTTTCAATTTTTAAAGATTGATTTTGTTGAAAGAAAATATACGATGTGCTCGCAAACATAATGGCAATAACACTGGCAGCAATGCTCAATTGAAACCATTTTTTGCGTGTTTTTGGTTTGTTAAGCGGAATAACGGGTTTATCATCTAACGCATCTAAAATATTATTTAGAGCGATTTTCGGCGCTGTAATAGCTTGACTTTGCGATATCAATTCTAATTGATTTTGCATCGTATTGTAAGCTTGTTCTACTTCAGGGTATTTAGAAATGTAAGATTCTACCATTACTGTTTCAGCTGAAGTGGTTTGGCCTATTAGATATTTTTCTAGTAGGTTAGAATTTAAAAATGTAGTTATTTTATCATTCATGACTATTTTATTTCTGGATCGTAAATTTTTTTCAGTTCACGAAGTCCAATTTTTAATCTTGATTTTATAGTGCCAAGTGGAATGTCCAACTCATTACTTGCTTCTTGTTGTGTCATGCCCTCAAAAAAGAGCGCATTCAGGACAATCTGATATTTTTCATCAATGGAACTTAAATGCTTTTGAATGTCTAGCACGTCTTGATTTAAACTATCACCTGTTAATGTATATACGTCTGAAGCGTCTATTTGGATTTCCTTACCGACTTTATTATTGTATGAACGGACTTTGTCAATGGCTGTGTTATAGGCAATTCTGTATAGCCACGTAAAAAGTTTGGCTTTTTTAGAGTCGTATGTTTTTGCTTTTTTCCATACTTTAATAAAGGTTTCTTGTAAAGCATCTTGTGCCAAATCTGGGTCTGATAGTACTTTTGATATCACACCAAAAAGCGCGTCACCATAGTATTCATATAATAATGACATGGCTCGTTTATCGCCTTGATTTAATAGGCCAACTATTTCATCTTCTATAGGTGTGCTCAAAGTGTATTCATTGATTGTTGTTAGTTGTGGTTTCTTATTTAGATAAGAAAAGTTAAAGTTATATAATTCTAATCAATTAAAGAATATTTACTTCGGCTTCTATATCGATTTTGAATAAACGTTTCACGGTAAGTTGAATTAATTCGGCTAATTTAAGAATATCCGAACCTTTGGCATTGCCATAATTTACTAATACTAACGCTTGTTTTTTATGGACACCATAATCACCAAAACGTTTCCCTTTAAATCCTGCTTTTTCTATTAGCCAACCAGCAGGTACTTTGACTTCAGCTTCTGAAATAATATAACCAGGAGCTTCTGGAAATTCAGATTTTAGTTTTTGGTAAATAGCCGTGGAAACCACTGGGTTTTTAAAAAAGCTTCCACTATTGCCAATCTCTTTCGGATCAGGCAATTTACTTTGTCTAATAGCAATTACAGCTTTTGAAACATCTTGAATACTTGGGTTTTTAATGCCCATGGCTTCTAATTGACCAGAGATAGCACCATAATTGGTGTGCAATTCGTGGTCGTGTTTGGTTAATTGAAACGTGACACTGCAAATAATAAATTGTCCTTTAGCGTCTTGTTTGAAAATAGAATTTCTATAATCGAAATGACAATCGGCTTTGTGGAACGTTTTGATGTTACCCGTCGAAATTTCAAGGGCTTCACAAGACACAAAGCTATCTTTTAATTCAATACCATAAGCGCCAATATTTTGTATTGGAGCCGTTCCAACATTACCAGGAATTAAGGATAAGTTTTCCAAACCACCATAATCGTGGCGCAAACACCATAAAACAAACTCATGCCAGTTTTCACCAGCATGAGCTTTGATGTGTATTAAATTTTCAGTTTCAGATGCAACTGAAATACCTTTTATATCAACATGAATCACTAGAGCATTCATGTTTTTGGTTAGGAGCATATTGCTTCCGCCTCCTAATATGAATTTTTCTGGATAATTTGGAAAGGCTAACACGTTTTGTAAATCTGAAATAGAATTTACAGTAACAAAATGTTTAGCAGTTGCCTCTAAACCAAACGTATTATAAGGCTTTAATGATATGTTGTTTAAAACTTGCACTAATCTTTGTATACTTTTAGTGCTTCTTTTAAAATATGTACGGCTTTAATTAAACTTTCTTTTTGAAGCACGTAAGCAATTCGAATTTGGTTTAACCCAACACCTGGTGTTGAATAGAATCCAGCAGCTGGAGCAACCATAATGGTTTCACCATCTATATCAAAATCCTCCAATAACCATTGTGCAAATGCATCGGAATTTTTAATAGGCAACTCTACAATACAATAAAAAGCGCCTTTTGGTTTGGCAACTTTTACACCTTCAATTTTTTCTAATTCAGTAATTAAAATATCACGACGTGCAACATATTCTGTTTTCACTTCATCAAAATAGCTTTGTGGTGTTTGTAAGGCAGCTTCACTAGCAATTTGTGCTAATGTTGGCGGACTTAATCGTGCTTGGGCAAATTTTAAGGCGGTAGCAATTACGTCTTTATTTTTGGATACTAAACAGCCAATTCGGGCGCCACACATACTGTAACGTTTGGAAACCGAATCTATCATAATGGCATGATTTTTTATACTTTCTTCTTGCATAACGGAATAGTGTGTAATACCATCATAGGCAAACTCACGATACACTTCGTCAGCAATTAAAAACAAATCGTGTTTAATAACAATTTCTGCTAATTTTTTTATTTCTTCTTTGGTATATAAATAACCAGTAGGATTTCCAGGGTTACAAATTAAAATAGCTTTTGTTTTGGGCGTGATCAATTTTTCAAACTCTTCAATTGGAGGCAGTGCAAAATTGTCTTCAATTTTTGAAATGACAGGCACAATATTAACACCCGAAGCTGTAGAAAATCCATTGTAATTGGCATAAAATGGTTCTGGAATAATTACTTCATCATCAACGTCCATAATGCTTCCAAAAGCAAATAATAGGGCTTCACTTCCGCCAGTAGTTACTATAATGTCTTCTTTTTGAACATGAATATCGTGTTTGCTATAATAATTAGCAATCTTGGCTCTATATTCATCAGATCCTTCTGATCTGGTATACGCTAAAATTTCTAATGAATTAATTTTTACAGCATCTAAAGCAATTTCAGGTGTTTTTATATCAGGTTGACCAATATTTAAGTGATAAACCGTTTTTCCTTTTTTGTAGGCTGCTTCTGCAAATGGAACAAGCTTTCTTATGGGCGATTGTGGCATTAAAGCGCCTTTTTGAGATATTTTTGGCATGAGTCTATTATATTAAGGGTGTAAAGTTCTGAAAATTATATTGATTTAATTGTTAAAAACAGGTTGTAATTAAAGAATAATGAGGAATTTGTTGTAAATTATTTCGGCTTTAAGATTTTACAGATGGTACCCTCTAAATTTTTTATTCTTGTTTTAGCACTTTTGGTTAGTTTAAACCTGCAATCGCAAGAGCAAAATTTTCAGTTTTTAAAAGGAAAAACGTCTGATAAAATTCATTTTCAATTAATCAATAATCTTATTATTATTCCAATTGTAATAAATGACATGCCCTTGTCCTTTATATTGGATAGTGGTGTAACAAAACCGATTTTATTTGATAATATGGATGGTTTAGAAATTTTAAATTCTGACCATAAAGAAACTATTTACTTAAAAGGATTAGGCGATGGTGTAGTGGCAGAAGCAGTGAAATCTTCACAAAATAAAATTGAATTAGGAGATGCCATTAAAAACCAACAAACTATTTTTGCCATTTATAATGGAGGAATGGATTATACACCAAAATTAGGTGTTCCAATTCATGGTATTATTGGTTATGATGTTTTTAAAGATTTTGTAGTTGAAATTAACTACCGCTCAAAATATATTAAATTATCAAAACTAGCTGACTTTAATGAAAAGTTATGTAGAAAATGCGAAAAGATTCCATTAAATTTCCATAATTCGAAGCCCTATATTTCTGCCCAAGTTACTATTGAAGGTAAGAATATTCCTGTGAAAATGTTATTAGATACAGGAGCTAGCGATCCACTTTGGCTATTTGAAGATGCATCACAAGATTTAGTTTCAACCGATAATTATTTTGATGATTTTTTAGGTTATGGTTTAAGCGGCAATCTGTATGGTAAACGCTCTAAAATTGAAGCCCTAACCATTAATTCCTTTGTATTGAATGAATCGCTTGTAGCATTCCCGAAAGGAAGTTCCATTGAAACGCTTAAAAAAATTAAAGACAGAAATGGCACCATTGGTGCGGAAATTTTAAAACGCTTTCATGTCACTTTTAATTATCAAGATTCTTATATCATTTTAAAGAAAAATGCCAATTTCAATAAAGAATTTAGCTACAACAAAAGCGGAATTGATATTGAACAGCGAGGTGTAAGGCTTGTTAAAAACTATTATTACACCTTAAGTAATGGTAGGTTAACCTATGGTGAGAGTAACAATGTGGTAAAACTGGATGCGCAAAGGAGCTTAGAAGATGATTATCGATTAAATTCAGCACCAGCTTTTGAAATTGTAAAGCTAAGACCCAATAGTCCAGCTCAATTAATTGGTTTACAATTGGGTGATATTATATTAGAAGTAAATGGTACAGATGTAAAGGAATATACACTCCAGCAGGTTATGCATTTATTTAAAGGACACAACGGAAAAAAAATTAGTATGCGTATTGAACGTCAAGGCAAACAGTTTTTATACGAATTTCATTTACAAGACTTATTAAACTAAAAACAGCCTTGAGATATCAAGGCTGTTTTTAAATAATGTTTGAATCAATAATTACTGATTCATTACACTACTATTTTTCTTTTCTAAAACACTTGTTTTACTTGGGTCAATTACTTCCCCTTTTATTTTAAGTGCTACAGTAGGAGTATCAGCATTTGAAAGTACCGTAATCGTTTTACGAATTGGATTTACACGATTCGTATCATATTTTACTGAGATTTCAGCTGTTTTTCCTGGTGCAATTGGACCTTCTGGTTTTTTTGGAACCGTACAGCCACAACTAGACTTCACATCGGTAATAATTAATGGTGCATCACCAGTGTTAGTAAATTCGAATACACGAACACCATCAGCGCCTTTTTCAATAACGCCATAATCAATTGTTGTTTCTTTAAATTCGATTTTTGCAACTTTTTCTTGAGCATTAACAGCAAAGCTAATAAGGCCAACAAATAGTATAGTAATTAAATTTTTCATAATAATATATGTTTAATTCGGTTGTAAACTTACTCACTTTTTCTACATAAAACAAAAAAATTAGACGTACAACAACGTTATAAGAATGTTAAACTTATTTTGATGTACAATAACACCGCTTTTAATTTTACTGAAAAAAGAAATATAAGTACTTTTGTATGTTATATTTCAAAAACTATTCCAAAGTATGCAAATTCCATCAAAATATGATGCAAGTCAAGTAGAAAACAAATGGTATGATTACTGGATGAAACACAATTATTTTCATTCCGAACCGGATCATAGAGAGCCATATACTATTGTTATTCCGCCTCCAAACGTGACAGGCGTATTACATATGGGTCATATGCTGAACAATACCATTCAGGATGTTTTAGTTCGAAGAGCACGTTTACAAGGTAAAAATGCCTGTTGGGTTCCTGGAACGGATCACGCGTCTATTGCCACCGAAGCCAAGGTTGTTGCTAGGTTAAAAGAACAAGGTATTGATAAAAACGACTTAACACGTGATGAATTTTTAGCACATGCTTGGGAGTGGACTCATGAATATGGTGGTGTTATTCTGGAACAACTTAAAAAACTAGGTTGCTCTTGCGATTGGGACAGAACAAAGTTTACTATGGATCCTGACATGTCCGAATCCGTTATAAAAGTATTTGTTGATTTATACAATAAAGGTCTAATTTATCGTGGTTACCGCATGGTAAATTGGGATCCTGAAGCCAAAACTACGTTGTCTGACGAGGAAGTTATTCATGTGGAACAACAAGGCAATTTATATTATTTAGAATACAAAATAGAAGGTAGTGATGATACATTAACGATTGCTACAACGCGGCCTGAAACTATTTTTGGCGATACGGCTATTTGTATTAATCCTAATGATGAACGCTTTACCCACTTAAAAGGTAAAAAGCAATTG
>CBFHJN010000038.1:0-15590 GCA_965655805.1 Flavobacteriaceae bacterium | reverse complement strand
TAATATTGCCTTGGTTAAAAATGGTCAACCTGTTTTAGGTGTTATTTACGTTCCAGCATCCAAAACCATTTATTACGCAAATGTTGATACTAACGAAGCCTTTAAAGCAGAATTAGAATCGCATGATGTATCTGTACAACAGGTTATAAAACAGGCTAAAAAACTGCAACCAAAAACGGGAGAATCAAAGAACGTTCAAGTGGTAGGAAGCCGATCTCACATGAACCAAGATACATTGGACTTTGTTGAAAGTCTCAAAGCTGAAGGTAAAGATGTTGAAATAGTATCAAAAGGTAGTTCTTTAAAATTCTGTTTGGTAGCTGAAGGTTTAGCTGATGTGTATCCACGCTATGCACCAACTATGGAATGGGATACAGCAGCAGGACAAGCTATTTGCAATGCTGTAGGGCTTCAGGTTATTTCAAAACAGACTAACAAACCGTTGGTATATAATAAAGAGAACTTATTAAATAGTTACTTTTTAGTGAGTTAGTAATGGCCGACACATCGTATAAAAGACATATTGCTAAAACAATTACCTGGCGGTTTATTGGAACTATAGATACTATTATTTTGTCATGGATTATTACTGGTGATCCCTATGCAGGATTAAAAATAGGATTTGCAGAGGTGACCACTAAAAGTATTTTATACTATATGCATGAACGGTTATGGTATAAAATTAACTTAACAAAGGAAGGTATTATACTTGAAAGTAGAAAAAGGCATTTAGCAAAAACAGTTACCTGGCGTTTGGTTGGTACATTGGATACCATGACCTTGGCTTGGTTAATTTCAGGCGATCCTATGGCTGCTTTAAAAATAGGATTTGCAGAGGTAATTACTAAAATGGTACTCTATTATTTTCATGAACGGGTATGGTACAAGGTAAATTATGGACTACCAGACCGTAATAAAACAGAACAATGAAAGAAAACATTATAAAACATGATTATCAAATATCAGTAGATGAAAGAAGGCGATTAAATGGGCATAATTCCTTTTTAATTTGGTTTACGGGACTTTCGGGTTCTGGGAAATCGACTATTGCCAATGTGGTTGAGCAGAAGTTATTTGAACAAAACATAAAAACCTATACTTTAGATGGCGATAATATTAGAAAAGGAATTAATAATGATTTAACGTTTTCACCAGAAGATCGCACTGAAAATATTCGTAGAATTGCTGAAACTGCTAATTTAATGGTAGAGGCTGGTTTGGTGGTACTTGCGGCATTTGTGTCGCCTTATAAAAAAGATCGAGAGAATATTAAAAGTATCGTTAAAGATGTTAACTTTGTCGAAGTATACATTAATACCAGTTTAGAAGAATGTGAACGTCGTGACGTAAAAGGGCTTTATAAAAAAGCACGAGCTGGTGAAATAAAAAATATGACAGGCATTTCAGCACCCTATGAAGCACCCGAAAATCCTGATATTGAAATATTAACAGAGAATGAAGATGTTGAAGCGGCTGCAACACGAATTGTAAATTTTATAAACATTAAATTAAAATCGTAAATTATGAAAAAAGGAATTTTTATTTTATTAATGGTTATTACTTTTGTAGCCTGCAAATCAGATAAAAAAAATGAGAACTTGGTAAATGAAGATCTGGAATTAGTTAAAACAGATGTTGAAAAGGAAAATTTTGAAGAATCGCTTTTAGATTACAGAGACATAAATGAACGTTTTTTAGATGATTATAAAGTTCAAAAATTTGGGATTCAAAAAAAAGGAGATAGTTTAATAAGTTTAGTTTTTAAGCTAAATGATAGCACAACTAAAGAAACTGTTGAAGCTTACAGCCTAGGTGTTCGTGGCTTTGATCGAACTTTAAAAAAGCCTTTGTTAATGACATTCGAACCCGTTTTATCAGAAATTGATGGTGGCAAATACATTATTGCCACTAAAGTAATAGAAGATGTGAAATATTTTGATAGTATTTCAGCATATATCTATAAAAGAAAAGATTGGAAAGGATCTGGTAATTTGGGAGGTTTCAAAGTAAAAGATATTTTATTAGGTGATAAAAGCAATGAATAATGAGTAAATATTATTTAAATTATTTAGACGAGTTAGAAAGTGAGGCCATTTTTATTTTACGCGAAGTTTGGGCGCAATTTGAAAATCCAGTCATCATGTTTTCAGGAGGTAAAGACTCTATATTGATAACCCATTTGGCTAAAAAAGCTTTTTATCCTGCCAAGATTCCATTTCCATTAATGCACGTTGATACTGGTCATAACTTCCCAGAAACCATCCAATTTAGAGATGATATAATAAAGGAATTAGGCGTACAATTAATTGTAGGTTCCGTACAAGATTCCATTGATGAAGGTCGCGTAGCTGAAGAAAAAGGTAAAAACGCAACTAGAAATGCGTTACAAATAACAACTTTGTTGGACGCCATTGAATCCAATAAAATTGATTGCGCCATAGGAGGCGGTCGTCGTGATGAAGAAAAAGCTAGAGCAAAAGAACGTTTTTTCTCTCATAGGGATGATTTTGGACAATGGGATCCTAAAAATCAACGTCCGGAATTATGGAATATTTTTAATGGTAAGCATTTTCAAGGCGAACATTTTAGGGCGTTTCCAATAAGTAACTGGACTGAAATGGACGTTTGGAATTATATTAAACGTGAAAATATAGCCATTCCATCTTTATATTTTGCACATGAACGTGAAGTAGTTAGGCGTGATGGTACATGGATTCCAAACTCCGAGTTTCTAATTCTAGAAGCGCATGAAGAAGTGGTAACCAAAAAAATACGCTTCAGAACATTGGGTGATATTACCATTACTGGTGGTGATGAATCTGAAGCAGATACTTTGGAGAAAATTGCTGCTGAAGTTGCGGGTATGCGAAATACAGAACGTGGCAATAGAAGCGATGATAAGCGATCCGAATCAGCCATGGAAGACCGGAAGCGTCAAGGCTATTTTTAATTTTTTTTAATATTAATACATACTGAAATATAAACAGTACTTCACATATAAAGTAACATGTTAGACAATAATCAATTATTACGTTTTACAACCGCAGGAAGTGTCGATGATGGAAAGAGTACCTTAATTGGTCGTTTGCTGTACGATTCAAAATCTATTTTTGAAGATCAATTAAAAGCCATTACCAATACCAGTCAGAAAAAAGGTCATGAAGGTGTTGATTTAGCCTTATTTACAGATGGTTTACGTGACGAACGTGAACAAGGTATAACAATTGATGTAGCATATAGATACTTTACAACACCCAAGCGTAAGTTTATTATTGCAGATACCCCTGGGCACATTCAATATACGCGCAACATGGTTACAGGGGCTTCAACAGCCAACGTTGCAACCGTATTAATTGATGCTAGACATGGCGTAATTGAACAAACAAAAAGACATGCCTTTATTGCCTCTTTACTAAATATACCGCATATAATTGTATGTATTAATAAAATGGATTTAGTTGATTTTTCTGAAGACGTGTATAATAAAATCGTAACTGAATTTGAAGAAATTGCTTCTAAATTGCTGGTAACTGATGTGCGTTATATTCCAATGTCAGCCTTATTAGGGGATAATGTGGTTAATAAATCAGAAAATATGTCTTGGTATCAAGGGGCTCCTATGCTACATACTTTGGAAACCATGCATATTAGTAGTGATACAAACAAAGTAGATGCGCGTTTTCCGGTTCAAACAGTTTTAAGACCTCAAAGGGAGGGCTTCATTGATTACAGAGGATATGCAGGTCGCGTAGCTAGTGGAATTTTTAGAAAAGGAGATGATATTACGGTTTTACCATCTGGATTTACCTCTAAAATTAAATCTATCGATACTCTTGATAAGGAATTGGAAGAAGCATTTGCTTCCATGTCAGTTTCCATAACATTAGAAGATGACATTGATATTGGTCGTGGTGATATGATTGTACGTTCGAACAACAAGCCAGAGCCATCGCAGGATATTGAGGTTATGCTATGTTGGTTGAATAATACCTCCGCAAAACCACGCACTAAATATTCTATTAGACATACATCCAACGAACAAACAGCCATGATAAAAGATGTTGTTTATAAATATGATATCAATACGTTGGATCGAATTACGGGAGACTCGGACTTAAATATGAACGATATTGCTAAAGTTAGAATTAGAACCACGAAACCTTTAATGGTTGATTCTTATAGAGAAAATAGAACCACAGGAAGTATTATTTTAGTTGATGATGCCACCAACGAAACTGTTGCTGCTGGAATGATTGTTTAATTTAATGGATAAAAACGATGCTATTTAACTCTATTGATTTTGCCGTCTTTTTCCCCATCTTTTTTATTTTATATTGGCTTGTTTCTGATAAACTAAAATTAAGAAATATATTTTTACTCGTTGCTAGTTACTTCTTTTACGGTTGGTGGGATTGGCGTTTTCTTTTTTTAATAGCATTCAGTTCCTTTGTTGATTATTATGTTGGTAAGCAGCTGTATAAAACCGAAGGAAAATCCAAAAGGAAACGACTTTTATTGGTAAGTTTACTGGTGAATTTAGGGTTTTTGGTGTATTTTAAATACACCAATTTTTTCATTGATACCTTTGTAGATTCCTTCAAACTTTTTGGAGAAAATTTAAAAGTTTCTACATTAAATATAATATTACCTGTTGGTATTAGTTTTTACACCTTTCAAACCTTAAGCTACACCATAGATATTTACAGAAAACAATTAAAGCCTACACAGGATGCTTTGTCGTTTTTTACGTTTGTTGCTTTTTTTCCACAACTGGTTGCTGGACCAATAGAAAGAGCCTCTCATTTATTACCACAATTCTATAAAACCTATAAATTTAATTACAAGCATGTAAAATCAGGTTTATTACTGGTTGCATTCGGTTTATTTAAGAAAATGGTAATAGCAGACCGATTGGCTATTTTAGTTAATCAAGTATATAATAACCCAACGGATTATGGTGGTTTTGACTTAATTATTGCCACTATATTTTTTGCATTTCAAATTTATTGTGATTTTTCTGGGTATTCAGATATAGCTATTGGATTATCACGAACCATAGGTTTTGATTTAATGAAAAATTTCGATAGCCCTTATTTTTCAAAATCAATTACTGAATTTTGGAGACGATGGCACATATCTTTATCTACCTGGTTTAGGGATTATGTTTATATTCCATTAGGAGGAAGCCGTAAAGGAACATATAGAATGTATGCAAATCTGTTTATAGTTTTCTTCGTAAGCGGTCTATGGCATGGAGCAGCTATTACCTTTGTTATTTGGGGTGCAATACACGGATTAATTATTGTTCTTGAAAAAGCATTCAAACCAAAACTACATGGATTTTTGAAAACCATCAATTTTAATCTTTATAGCGTTGGGTCTAACTTCTTTTTTATGACACTTACCTTTGGTGTTGTTTGTTTTGCATGGGTTTTCTTTAGAGCCAACAGTTTTAAAGATGCCATATATATAATTAATAACTTTTTTAGTAGTAAGAGTGCCCATGGATTATTAGATTTAGGTTTAGGTCAAGCAGAAATTATCATATCTTTTATTGCTATCATAGTTTTAATTTCTTTTGACTTTTACCATAAAAAGCACAACATTATTAAAATCCTAAATAAGGAAAGTTCTATTTTTCGCTATTCTATATATCTTATTATCATTTTCATTATATTGATTTTTGGTATATATGGTGAAGGCCAAGCATCAGAGTTTATTTATTTTCAATTTTAAATATGAAAAAATTTATAATTAAAAGTATAATTTTTACAACCATTTTTATATTGGTACTAGTTGCTGTTTTGAATCCTATATTTAAAGATTTAGATCGCTCAAAGTTTGATAAAACCTATTTAGATTTTACTAAAGCCCCTAAAGATTCCATAGATATCATGATATTTGGAAGTAGCCATGCCATGAACTCATACAATCCAGAGGTCATTGACTCATTATTAGGTACGTATAGTATAAATTTTGGTTTAGCTTCACAGAAATTAAAGACAACTAACTTTTTAATAAATGAAGTAACTACTAATCATAAACCTAAAATTGTTGTAATTGATTTATTTAAATTTGCCTTGGATGAAGTGACGACTGTAAACGCAAAGAATTATCAACTTAAAGTTTTAAATACGCTTCCAAATTCAATAGAAAAATTTGAATATTTATGGAAAAACTATAGTTTAAATGATATGCTTTCGGTTACTATTCCTACCTACAGAAATCATAACCTTTGGTATAACATAAAATTTAACGATATATTAAAACCATATGACCCAAATGAGTTTAATTTTACTAAAAGAGGTTTCTTTTATTTAGAAGGAAATTTAAAATATAAGGATAGGAAAAAGTTTCAAAAGATTGATTTAAACAATTATCAATTATATCCAGTAAAATCGTCACTTGATTATTTAACAGAAAAACGAAGAGATTTAATTGTTAACACTATTATAGATTTAAAGGCAAAAGATATTGAGGTGGTTCTAGTAACAGCACCTTTTTTGTATTATCATTTAAAAAAGATTCATCCAAAGTTTAATTCGTCCGTTAAATTCATAGCAGATAGTTTAGAAGTTCCATATATTGATTTCAACAGTAAGTTTGAATCATTAAATTTAACGGTTAAAAATTATAAAGATAGAGGTCACCTGAACTCTTCTGGAGCGGATATTGTAAGTCGTGATTTAGCAAAAATTATAGCATCAAATACTAGTTTCAGTCTTGACAAGAACGTTGATAGAAAAAATAATAAGGAAGTTGAAAATCGTATAGAAAACATAATTTTAGAAGGTAATAAAACGTTAATAAATCATACCTTTTTATCAAATATTAATGGTGCTGAGCTGTTTACTTATCATACAAATAATGAAAACTATATAGCCATAAAACTGTCGCAATCTATTGATTCCGAATTTTTTGAAGATAAAGCGTTTGCTATTCACACAACACTTTTTGATAAAGACTTATATAAAGTTAAAGGAAATAAGAAAAATAGAATAATGAGTAAGAGCTTTGTTGGTCTAGAAGTATTTAATGGAAATCAATATTTAATTCTAAATTATTCCAGTAAAACAGAACTAAAATCATTTAAAAGCTTGAAACTATTTTTGATGGATAAAGAAAAATTTAACGGTGTTATTGGGGAAATTTTAATAGTAAATAATGTACATTTTTAATAAAGTGTTAACAATAGTAAAGGAATAGAATTAGTTAGATACTAAAATTTTAATGAAGCAAAAAATCAACAAAATTTTTGAGAATAACGATTATAAGGAAATCCTTAATAAAGGGTTTTCTTTTTTAGTTTTTAGACTTGGTGGATTGTTGGCTGGATATTTATTTACTTTTTTTGTTGCTCGCGAGTATGGTGCAAGTGTTGTAGGGCTTATATCATTAAGTTTCACACTCATCATGTGTGTAAGTATTTTTGGGAGATTAGGCATTGATATAAACCTAATACCACACTTCTCGAATGAAGAAAACAGCAATGATTCTAGTTTGTTTTTTAAAGTACTTTTAAAAGCTTTTCTTATTTCTTCATTTTTAGCTTTTGTAATTTTCTTATTAAAGGATGGTATTTCGGTAAACCTTTTCCATAAGCCACAATTAAAACCATACATATTTTGGATAGCTCTAACTATACCGCTTTGGGCGGTTATTTTAGTATGTGCAGGATTGTTTCGAGCTTTAAAGAAAAATACACTTTTTGCTTTTTTTAATAATCCAGGTAGATTTTTAGCAACACTAATTGCACTATTTTTACTTTTTATTTGTTGTGAAAATGATGAAATGATAGCTATTCAAGCACATTTCTACGGTGTATTGGCTGTAGCAATTTTAAGTGTTTATCTCGCTAATAAGCAATTTAAAAATAGAATCAAGGTACCATCAAACACAAATTCTTGGCTATTCTTAAAAGCATCATTTCCAATGATGCTATCAGGTGTAGTTATTGTGTTTTTGGGCTGGACAGATACTTTTGTTTTGGGTGTCTATGAAACAGATGATACTATTGGTATTTATAATGTAGCATTAAAAATTGCAACCATAACCAGTTTCTCACTTCAGGCAATAAATTCCATTCTTGCGCCAAAAATTGCGAAATATCATCAAGAGAATAATATAATAGAACTTAAAAAAATTATCAGGTTTGCCACTAATATTAACTTTATAATTACGCTTTTTGTTGTGCTGTCTATTGTTTTATTTCGCAATTTTTTATTGGGTATTTTTGGGCAAGAATTTTTAGCAGGAGTTACAGTTCTGTTAATACTTTGCTTCAGTCAACTTATAAATTCGCTTTCGGGTTCTGTTGGTTTAATTATGCAAATGACAGGTTTACAAAAAGTGTATCAGTATATCGTTTTAGTAGCTTTGGTAATAAACATCATACTAAACTTTACACTCACTCCCAAATTTGGAGCCGTTGGCGCTGCTGTAGCCACTTTAATTAGTGTAGCTTTCTGGAATATTTATGGAGCAATATATTTAAGAAGAAAATTAAATATAATCAGTTATTTTAATCCAATACGTTAAATGAAAAAACATAAAAATAAACTTAAATCTAAAATTCCATTTTTTATTGTTTCTATCATTGATGCCTTGCGATTGGTTGTTAATTTTTTAACCCGAAGATATAAACTAACAAAGAATTACGATTTTAACCACCCCTTTTTTATTATTGGTTCGGGAAGATCTGGAAACACGCTTTTAAGATCGCTTTTAGTAGCTGGCGATGAAGTCACTATTCCGCCAGAATCGTATGTACTACCTAGGGTTTATAGAAGATATAAAATGCTTTCATTTTTAGATTGGGATATTTTATCGTCGGCAATCATAGCTGAATTTGAAGCCTATAAAGAGTTTTATACTTGGGAGGTAAACTTGTTTGAAGCGCATCAGAAAGTCAGAAATTTTAAAAAAAACGAGAGGTCTTTAGCTCATATATTAAACGCTGTATATGGCACATATAACGAAAAAGAAGGATCTAACGTAAAACGATGGGGAGACAAAACACCCATAAACACAATTTTTATAGATAAAATTTCAAAAATTTTCCCCAAAGCGCAATACATTCAAATAATTAGAGACCCAAGAGATGTTGTTTGCTCTTATGTTAAGGCAGGCTTATATGACAATCATTTAGAGGCTTTAAGTTTTTGGAAACAAGCTAATTTAAAAGCAGAAGTTTTGAAAAAGAATTTGCCTGCTTCAAATTTTTATCAAATTAAATATGAAGATTTGGTAACTTCACCTGAAACGGAACTACCAAAAATTTGTACATTTCTAAATATTAAATATGACTCAAACATGTTGTCATTTTGGAAAAACAAAGATCAGTTGGGTGATGTAAAATATAATAAACATCATAGCAATATTGGGAATCCTATAAATAGTTCTTCAATTGGTAAATGGAAAAATGTTCTGCCGGACGAAACGGTATCTGTAATTATGGAAAGAGCACGTCCTTTAATGAAAAGATATAACTATATATAATTTTACATGTTATCTAGACAGGAATTCACTAATGATAGTTAAACCTTATAAACTTTCAACAAGTTTTTCATAGAGCTTTTTATTCACAAGTTTACTTTCGTATTGTTTTGCAGTGCTTAAAGCTGCCAAAGACATATTTTCTTTTTCAGTAGAGTTGAGGTTGTAGTAATGCTTTATAATCTTTACAAGTTCTGTAGTATCTTTTGGTGGGAATAAAAAACCGTTTACATGATGTTCAATATATGTCGTTGGTCCAGAAACATTACACGATACCACTGCTGTTCCACACGACATGGCTTCTAAACCCGTTAATCCTAAACTTTCAGCTTCTCTGTAGGTAGGAAATATATATAGATCTAAATCATTGTAAATATCAATTAATTCTTCTTGTTTAACGAGTCCTAAAAAATTAAGATTTGTGTTTAAATTATTTTTTGAAATAAATTCTAAAATTTGACTTTCATCCGGACCTTTACCAGCCATAACAGCCTTGAAAGGAATCTCCATTTCTTTAAGTTTTACTAATGCTTGTAAGTACGTTTCCCAGCCTTTTTCTTCAATAAAGCGCGAAATAAAACCTAATGAAAGTGTTTTACTTGTGAAGGTTTTTTGCTGTTTTGAGTAAAATTTATGAGCCTCTATTCCTGCCGAAGGTGAAACATAGATTTTGTCTGAATCCAAAAATGGATAGTAATCTTTTATTTTTGTTTTAAAATAGCTTGTTGGAACTATTATTAAATGCGATCTTTTTAAGATTCTCTTCGCAAAAAAATTCAGTATTGAGGATTTCTGTAATCCGATAATATCACTTCCATGAGAATTTATTACTACTTTTTTTTTATTTAAATTAAAGAACGTTAATATGGGAATATGATGTGTTAAATAGTGCACATAAATCAAATCATAATCATTAGAAGCATAATTTTTAACACAGCTGTAATAATGATTTAAATAACTGGTAAGTTTTTTAAAAATAGAATGAGATTTTCCTTTTATTAAACTTAATTTACTAAATGTAGCACCTTGTTTTTCTAATTCAATTTTAAAATTTTGAACAAAGACTCCAAATAGTGAATCAGTTGATGAGGGATACATATTTGAAATAAGAAAAATCTTCATTTTTTAAGCAAAGTTAATATTTATAAACAAATCTAATATTAGAAAGATATAAATTATTAGGTTTGTTAATTATTAAAACAAAGGAATTTGAAAATCTCAATTTTTACGATAGATAAAATCATTTTAACACTATTGAGTTTTATTGTATTAGTGGATATGATGAACGGTTTCTTCTTAATGCGAGACAATAAATTACCAATTAGTCAGATTTATAAACTAACAATTCTACTTCTGTTAATTATAAGACTTTCAAAATCTAAAGATTTCTTTTTTATAATTTTATTACTAATTATTTTTCAAATAGGCCCAATTTATGGTTATGTGGTTACTGGAAATTTAAAGCATTTTACTTCAGATGTAGTAGTGGCAATGAAATGGTTTAATGTGCCCTTAAGTTTTTTTTATTTTAAAGCTATTTTTCAGGGTTACTTGAACTCAATATATTTTCAGAAAATTAAATTAACAGTCAAAAGATCGTTTTATTTTATTCTAATTAATTTAGGTTTAGGTACTTTAGGGTATGGTATGGCATTTTACCATCATGGGTACGGTAACGCTGTTGGTACAAAAGGCTTTATATATGCTGGTAATGAGCTAACTATTTTGACGCTAACTTTAGCTTTTATTATTTCAGTACATTTTTATTTAAATAAGGCTTATAAAAATTTTTTTTTGGCATTATTTGCGTTTTTGGGCTTTGCTTTTCTGATTACCTCAAAAACGGTAATCGCAGGTATTATTATCGTATTTTTAATTCCAGTAATTCTATCCATAAAGTTTAAAACAACCATTAAAACTTTTAATAAAGTGGTAATGGCGCTAATGATTGGATTTCCAATTTTTTTAATAGGACTTTATGTTATAATTACCCGTTCAGGAATAACGGATAAACTGGCTTACTCCATGAAAGTAAACAATAATGATTTAATAACTATTCTATTTTCCAATAGAAACAATTTCATTCAAGATGGAATGTATGTTTTTATTAATGACTTCTCTTTTTTAGGTAAAATTTTAGGCTATGGACAGCAGTATCATTTAAATCTAGCAGGAAATTTAGCCGAAGTTGATTACTTCACCATGCTTTTTGCATCTGGATTTTTAGGATTAGCAACTTTAGTTTTTATTAATATTTATTGGCTTTTAAATGGTATTAAATTAAAAAAGAATCCGAATTATATCTATGCTAAATTTGTTTTCATTTTTATTTGGTTTTTAATTATTGTGGCCAATACAGCTGGCCATATTTTTGGATCAGGAATAGCAGGTTATTTTATTGGTTTAGCTATTGCACTTATGTTTTACAATAAAACCGAAAATAATTTGGAAGTTGTATAATTGTTATGGTTTCATCAACGGATTTAAATGAATTTTTTTAAATGGATTTTATAGATAAATATTCTCTTATTCCTTTTTTTCTATTCGCATTATTTGTGCCCATATATTTGCCTGCAAGTAATGTTTTTTTAGCATTATCTGTTTGTATAGTTGTGTTTCAGATTGATAAAAAAAAGGTAACATTTAATTATAAATTATTTTTAACATCTACTGCATTACTGTTCTTTGCTTATGTTTTAGGGGTTTTCTATTCGGACAATTTTAGTACTGGATTTAATTTTTTAGGACGAATAGTTACTTTTCTAATTATACCATTAGTTCTAGGATTTAAATCAAAATTGGATTTTCGGAAAGTTCAGAAATCATTATTTTTTGGTTTAACTATTAGCTTATTTTTAGTCTGTATATATTTATTATTACATGTTATTATAAATTATTTTTCAGCTGGAAGCTACACTTTAAAATCTCTGTTTAGCTACAGGTATACTACTCAAAGGTTTGTATTTCCACTTTATGACTCTCATCCTACATATTTAGGTTTATATATATTGGTAAGTGTTATTATGTGGGAGTTTAATAATTATAAAGCATTAAAAGGATTTAAGCTATTGGTTTATTTTACTTTTTTACTGAGCTTAATATTTCTTAATAGCCGAATTATTTTTGTTTCAGCTTTATTACTAGCCTTGTTTTATATTTTTCTTAAACTTAAAAATACGAAGCAAAGAATTATTGCATTTTTAACTGGTCTTTTTTTAATGGCTTCCATGATTTATGTAATGAAGGATACCTACTTTGTTAAAAAATGGCAGAAAGGTGTTGTTTGGGATCTTACAGAAAATGTTGGAAATAGTAATACAACTAAAAAGTTGGTTTCAGATTCGCGAATGGCTAGATGGCAAGTGGCTGTCGATAAAATTTTAGAAAAACCTTTTTGGGGCTATGGTACAGGTATGGAAATGACGGTTTTAAAGGAGGGTTATTTAGAAAACGAAATGATTTTCTCATTAGAGCAAAAATACAATGCACATAATCAATATTTAAATTATTTGTTAGAATTAGGTTTGGTTGGGTTCTTGGTCTTTATCTTTTTCTTAACTTTCAATAGTTATCAAGCAATTAAGACGAAAAATTATGAACAACTACTGTTTTTAGTATTCATAATTTGTATTTCAACCACTGAAAACGTATTGGTTCGTAATATGGGTATAACGTTTTTTGCCATGTTTTTTAACATAAATAAAAAAGCTTTAAGTAATGAAAACCAATAATATATCGTCACTAAAAAAAATAACTTACTTAATATACATCCTTTTCTTTAAGCAAACCCCTGAAGATTATAGGCCGTATGCGTTATTTTTCCCAAAAGTAAGAAGTTTTTTGGTTCGTAAATACCTAAAAAAATGTGGACATAAACCACGTGTAAAAAAAGGATCTGAAATATCACCGAATGCAACCTTAGGTAATTATTCAGAATTAGGAACTAATTGCTTAATTCAAGCTAACGTACATATTGGAGATCATGTTATAATGGGACCAGACGTTAAGGTTTATTCTAGAAATCATAAATATGACAGTCTAGAAATACCAATACAAGCACAAGGCAAAAATTATTTTGAAACCTATATTGGTAATGATGTTTGGCTAGGAGCAAACGTTATTGTCACGGGTGGTTGTACTATTGGAAATCATGTTATTGTAGCAGCTGGAGCCGTCGTAACTAAAGATATCCCAGATTTTGCTATTATAGGAGGTGTTCCTGCTAAAGTATTAAAGTATAGAAATGATAAACAATAAGGCCAGTATATTTCTGAATAATTATTTAGCCTTTATATTATTAGTGTTATTTTTCATAACGGAAAGTATAGGTAAAATATCTATTTACTATTTCCATGAAACTTCACTGGCTCAAATAATAGTTAAGGTTTTAGCCTTATGCCTTTTTACTATTTCTTTAATTTTTAGTAAAGATATCAAGCTAAAATTTTTGTTTCTTACCTTATTTGCCTGTTTTATAATAGGGCAATTATTTATTCCTAATTCATTCCAGCTTAACATAGTTAGTCTGTTTTTTAAGTATTTATTTCTTCTACTATTGTTGTTCTATTTTAAGCATAATTCACTAACTAAGATAGCCAGAAATAGGTTATTTAAAGGGTTTGAATACATAATAATCATAAATACAGTTCTCGTCTTTATTGGCTTCCTTTGTAGTGTTCATTTTTTTAAGTCTTACACTGGTGATAGATTTGGATATAATGGATTGTTCGTAAACTCATCCACAGGTTCTTATATTTACGTAATATCACTTTTTTATTTTTTGAATAAGTTTAGAGAAAATTTCTTACTGAATCCTTTGGCTATTTTTATTCTTCTTGGTAGTATTTTAGTAGGGACAAAAGCTGTTTATTTGTCCGTTTTTTTTATTTTATTATTTTACTTGTTGACGTATACCAAAAACAAGAACATAGTTATCGGAGTTTCATTGGTTCTTATTGGACTGCTAATTTTTGGGTATTTAAGTTTCTTTCAATTTGGAGTCTTTAATGATATTCGAGAAAAAGACGGTTTGTTAAGCACGTTGCTTTCATTCAGAAATTATAATTTTATAAATGATACGCTACCCTTTATAGAAGATAATTGGCATGTGGTTAATTATTTTTTAGGTGGTGTAAATGATTTCTCTTTAAAATCTGAAATGGGTTTTATTGATCTGCTGTTTTTCTTCGGCATCATTGGATCTTTAGCATACCTAATAACCCTGTTAAAAGTCTTTTTAACCTTTAAATTAAATAAAATATCTACTTTATTTCTTTTTGTGGTAATTAGCCTTATTTTTATTGCTGGAAATTTTTTCACATATTCCAACATTGCAATTTACTTATTGATTATTAGAGAATCTTTTAAAGAACATAATCGAATATGATATATTTGTAAGCTACTTAAAATAAATTAAATGAACATATCAGTAATAGGAACAGGCTATGTAGGTTTAGTTACGGGAACCTGTTTAGCCGAAACAGGAAACAATGTTTTATGTATAGACATTGATGAAAGTAAAGTAAAAAAAATGCAAGATGGTATCGTACCCATTTACGAACCATTACTAGATACACTTTTCGAAAGAAATATTAAAGCCAATCGTTTAAAGTTTTCAACTTCTTTAGAAGAAGGTTTAAATCACGGCGATATTATTTTCTTAGCACTGCCAACGCCTGAGGACGAAGATGGTTCGGCTGACTTATCCTATGTGTTAGGTGCAGCAAAAAACATTGGTAAATTACTTAAAAGCTACAAAGTAATAGTTGATAAAAGTACCGTTCCTGTAGGGACAGCTGATCGTGTTACAGAAGCCATAGCTAATGAAACAACAGTAGAATTTGATGTGGTTTCCAATCCGGAATTTTTGCGTGAAGGGTTTGCGGTAGACGACTTTTTAAAGCCAGAACGTATTGTTATTGGCTCTAGTTCGGATAAAGCAACCAAGCTTATGGAAAAACTCTATAAGCCTTTTGTGCGCTCTGGAAATCCCATAATTGTTATGGATGAAAAATCGGCAGAACTTACCAAGTACGCAGCCAATTCATTTTTAGCAACCAAAATAACCTTTATGAACGAAATTGCTAACTTTTGCG
>CBFHJN010000037.1:0-16062 GCA_965655805.1 Flavobacteriaceae bacterium | reverse complement strand
CCGATGTCCTTACCTAATCCTTTTCCATGAATTACGGTTCCAGTAAGCATGTAATTATAACCTAAATAGGTGTTTGCCGTTTGGATGTCGCCAGCCAATAAAGCGACTCTGATTTTTGTAGAACTTACTGACACATCATTAATATCTAGCGCTGAAATTTCTTCAACTTGAAAATCATTTTGTTCACCAAATTGTCGTAAATCATCAATGTTGGCAGTTCTGTTTCTTCCAAAATGATGATCGTAACCAATAATAACTTTTTTGGCTTGTAATTGCTTCACTAATATATCAGAAACAAAATCGTCTGCTTTTAAACGCGAAAATGTTTTTGTGAATTTTTTTATAACTAAAAAATCTAAGCCTAAAGCTTCCATAATGGCAGCTTTTTCATCAATGGTGTTAAGAAGTTTGATGGTGGTGTCTTTTTGTAATACCATCCTAGGGTGTGGAAAAAAAGTGAGAATGGTAGATTTCAAGGAATTGGTTCGTGCCGATGTAACAAGGCGCTCTATTATTTTTTGATGACCAATATGTACACCATCAAATGTACCAATGGTAACAACAGTTTCATTTTCAAAGTCGCTATGAGGCGTTTGTATTATTTTCAAGGTGAAAAATTATTTGTACAAAAATATAAAAGCGGATTGATATATATACCAATCCGCTTTTAAGTTTTAAAGGAAACGTTTTTTATTTCTTAATAAAAGGTAAGGATAAGGTTGCATTGTCTTTACTAATTTTAATAAAGTACATACCATTACTTATATCAGATGTTTTTATCTGTAGGTCTGTTGCGCTATTAATGGTAGCAGATTTAACAACTTGACCAAGCATGTTGTATACAACATAACTATCAGGTAGGTTAGAATCTGTTGTTTTAATATTTAAAACAGATGTGGTTGGGTTTGGATAAATAGATATAACCGAATTGATAGTAAACGTATCAACAGATAATAGTGCTAATTGGGTGCCAAACACATAAGTTCCTGCTAAACCTGTTGCAAAAGATGCTGCTAATTTAGAGTCGGTTCCAAAAGCAGAAATACTTACTGCAGTTACTTCATTGGTGCCTTCTTTTTTCACATAAAGGTTATTTCTAGAATTTCCAGTAAGCGTTTCCCATTCGGCTAGTTCAGTCTCACTGAAATAGAAATTAATGGTGCTCTCATCGGATGTACTTGAATTAGCTGTTGTAATATCAAATGTTTTTGCGGTAACAAAGGTACTAGGATCTGTGTTTGCGCTATACATAACAGCAGCAGCTCCAGCGGTTGCTACATCTCTGGATACGGAAACATCTACACAACCATAATTAAAACCACCTGTATTATCGATATCTACCATGGCGTTTCCAGAGTTAGCATCGATATAATAGGCCGTTCCAGTTTCATTAATGCCTGCTGTAACTGCTGCATTAACTTCCGTTTGAGCGCCATTTGTTATATCTGCTGTAACAGAAATATCATCTAACATAAATACAAATTCATCGGCAGATACCACATGAATAGTTATATAAATATCTTGACCATCATAGGCAGATAAATCATACGTGTATTCTGTCCATTCTAATGGTGGAATTACGTAAGGTGAAGGTGTAATTATGGTAAAACTAGCTGGATTGGTATCAGTTGTTGAAATACCAACTTGAAAACGTTCGCCTCCAGCATAATTATCGGTTAAACTTTGTGCCCAAAATTTCAATTCACTATTGGTTCCGTTTAATGAAATTTGTGGTGTAAAGATGTAGTCATCGTTTTGTATTGTACCACTTGAATTACCGGTAGAGTTAAAACAGTAGTAGCCTTTACTTCCAGTATGTGCATCCCAACCTGTACCAAATGCTGGAGTACCTTGACTTGGGTTAAAAACAATAAAAGTTCCTGTGTATCCTTCATTAGGGAAATCATTGTTGGTAGCATCGTAGGTTGCGTCGCCATCATTATCCAACATCGTCCAACCACCTACAGGTGTTATTTGCCAGTCTGTATAGGTTTCAAAACCATCACTAAATAAAACAGCGTTTCCAGAACTTACAATGGCGTTATCATCATTTGTTATGGTCGTTGTGTAGGTGGTTCCAGTTGCAACTAAATCGCCTGTCGTGTTAACATTTACATTTAAAGAAATGGTTTCATTTGCTTCAACTAAACCATCTTGATAGATGCGTAGCGTAACCGTGTTACTTGCAGTTGTTGAACCTTGAGCAAATGACACAGAGTTGTTTATAAGCTCAAAATCCGTATTTTCAGTTGCTGTTCCAGAGTTTACCAAGGTAGCAGTTGCAGAAGCTGTTCCAGCTGAACTTGCTGCTATTGAAATTTCAATATCTTGAAATCCACAGGCATTATTTTCTTGTATTCCAGATGGAAGTGTAGAGCTAATGTAAATAGTTGGGTCTGCATAACCCGTTGTAGAACTAGGTAAGTCTGAAATACCATCAGCATTTTCAATAACGGTTAAAATTCTATTGACTTGATCGAAGGTAAAGATATTCATACATGCATCGTCTGTATAATCCATGTAATTTTCCACCATGTCTCTATTACCATCACAAGTGGTTTGGTTGTTTGTAGGGCAACCAAAATTGGAAGTTGAACTTTCTGGTGTATCTGCACAGAAATCGTTTCCACAATTTGAATCTCCCCAAATGTGTCTTAGTCCTATCCAATGTCCAATTTCGTGAGTCAAAGTACGACCTGCATTGTAAGGTGCTGCCGTACCTGGATTAGTAAGGGATCCAATACTTCCAGGAATAACTACAACACCATCAGTTAGCGCTGAACCGCCATTTGGGTCTAATCCTGGAAGCGTTGAGTTAGATGGAAATTGAGCATATCCTAAAACACCACCGCTTAAATTTGCACTCCATATATTAGCGTATAAAGAACGATCCCAAATAGTTGCTGGCTTAATAGTAGCGTTCATGGTATTAGTAGCAATTGTACCTGCATAACCGTAAACTCTATTTATACCAGGCTCTGGTAAAACATTTCCATTAGGATCAACAGCTGCTGGAATAAAGTTTATTTCCGCAGATTCTGCAACAGGATCTGTACTACCTGATAGGTTGTTAAAATCTAAATTTAACTGATCTATTTGTGCTTGGATTCTAGCGGCTGAAATATCGTTAGCATCGCCTTGAGAACCGGTTATTACGTGAAAAATAATAGGGATATTAACCACGGCACGTCTGTAAGTTCCATTTGCTTTTTCAATAGCAATACGTTCTTGACGTTCTTGAATTAAAGGCGCTAACCAGTTTTCAAATTCTTGATCCGATTGAATGTTTGGATTGTTTTGTCTGCGTAAAGCCTCCATTTCTACAGTGGCGCACCTTACAAAACCAGTTTCGTTAAAATGTCTTTGGTTTTCTTGCGTTAACTGTAAAGGTTCGTCAGAAATCGATCTAAGAGATGATTTTTGTTGAGCGTACAGGCTGGAAATACCTATAAAAAGGAGGAGTAACCAGACTAATTTAAAGTTGTTTTGTTTCATGATAAACTTTTAAGAATGAATTAAATAGTTGTTTTGAGTAAAAAGCTAAAATAATATAAAAATTGTTACTCTATTAAATTTTTCTAAAAATACGAAAAACCTAGTAATTTCATCTTTTATATCCTTATATACGTAAGACATATTTATTTTTTTTAACAAAAATTGTGTTAAACGTATATTTTTGAGTAATTTAACTGGCTTATCAAATAAAACATCTTTTTCATGAAAAAAACTACGAATTATTATTTAAAATTAAATAAATTATTATTGCTAGGAATCGCATTAATGTTTGGAACCACTCTAATGGCACAACAAAGTTCTCGTTATTGGAGTAAAGTCACTACCCAGTCTTTGAGGACTGTAGATAAAGTACATCGCGCTTCACAGCCTTCAGACTTTGAAGTTTTTAATTTAGATGTTCAGGCATTTAAAAATGCTATTCAAAATGCTCCCTTACGAAGCGCTACTGCAAGTCGTTCAAATGTAGTCGTTGAATTTCCAGTTGCTGATGGTACCTTTGAAAAATTCATGGTTTCTGAATCTCCTATAATGGAAGAAGGTTTAGCGGTTAGGTATCCGATGATTAAGACGTATAAAGCTGTTGGGATTGATGATCCTACGGCAACTATGCGTTTTAGTATAACCCAATTTGGTTTGCATGCCTTTATGTTATCTGGAAAAAGAAGTTCTGTTTATATAGATCCTTACACGGAAAACAGAAACTCTTATATGGTTTACAATCGTAAATCTTTAGGGCAAGACTTACAAGGATTTGAATGCCTTGTAGATGAAAATATTGATTTAGGATCGTTAACTAATGAGCGTTCTACTAGTCGTGCTGATACGGATGATAGAAAACTGAGAACTTATAGATTGGCTCAATCCTGTAACGGAGAATATGGTCAAATTTTTGCTGGAACGGGAAGTATTGCGCAACAAAAGGCAAATGTTCAAGCGCAAATGGCTTTGACTTTAAACCGTGTAAATGAAATTTATGAACGTGATTTAGCGATTACTTTAGTTTTTGTAGCTAATAACGATGCTGTTATTTATTTAAATCCGGCAACAGATCCTTGGGCTGGAGAATTTAACACAACAACAGCTCAAACATTAGATAATGTTATAGGTGTTAATAATTATGATATTGGTCATAATTTCAATACATCTGGAGGTGGTAGTGCAGGTTGTTTAGGTTGTGTCTGTTCAAGTCAGAGTCAAAACAACTTTCATAAAGGTCGAGGATACACAGGAAGACCTGATCCAACAGGAGATCCATTTGATATTGATTATGTAGCACACGAAATGGGACATCAATTCGACGGATGGCATTCTATGAATACCTGTAGCCGTTCTGGAAATGGTGCTACAGAAGTAGAGCCTGCCTCAGGAAGTTCAATTATGGGATATGCTGGTATTTGTGCAACTAATGTGCAATCTAATAGTGATGCACATTTTAATTATGTTAATATTCGTGATATTTCTACTAATATCCAAACTGGAGTTAGTAGTAATTGTGATGTGGAGACGGATTTAGTCAATCAACCACCTGTTGCAAATGCAGGGGCAGATTACGTAATTCCAAGAAGTACAGCTTACGTTTTAAGAGGTACAGCCACAGATCCCGATGGTCTAGCATCTTTAACCTATAACTGGAGTCAAAATGATCCAGAGCGTGCACCAGGAAATGGAACACCTCAATCAACTTGGACATTGGGTCCTCTATATCGTTCTATTTTGCCAAGTGCTTCTCCAGATCGTTACATGCCGAAATTAAGTGATGTAGTTGCTGGGAATTTAACACCTACATGGGAAGTAACGCCTTCTGTTGCTCGAAACATGGAGTTTTCTTTTATAGTAAGAGATAATGGTAGTGGTTTTGCAGCAGGTATAGGTCAAACAGATGCCGATTTAATGACTGTTTCTGTTGAAAATGTTGATCCATTTACAGTAGCAGCTCCTAATGGAGGAAATGTTTGGACAGCAGGAACAACTGAAACGGTAACTTGGAATGTAGGACAAACTGCAAATAGTACCATAAACTGTCAAACTGTAAACATCTTGCTATCAACTGATGGCGGATTTACATATCCTTTCACGTTAGCAACTGGGACTCCAAATGATGGAAGTCAAGATATTACTGTTCCAGCAGGGTCATTGTCTTCAACAGCTAGGATTATGGTAGAGGCAGCTGATAATATTTTTTATGATATTTCTAATACCAATTTTAATATTAATACCAATGATCCAGACTTCTATTTTGTTAATACTAACGGAGATCAAGCAATTTGTGGCGGAACTTCTGTGACTTTTGAATTTGATTATTTTGCTATAAATGGCTTTTCTGAAACAACAACCTTTTCGGCAAATGGCAATCCAGCAGGAAGTGTCGTGGTGTTTACGCCAGAAACTCTAAATTCAGATGGCACCATTAATATGGTTGTTTCTAATTTAGGGGGTGTTGCAGAAGGTCAATATGTGATAACAGTTACTGGAGCTGCTGAAACTTTATTTAAAAACATTGATGTTATGTTAACCATTGTAAATGGTGCTTGTGCCTCTGTTGCAAATACAACCTATGAAACAAGTACAACATTAGTTCAATTTAACACAATTGATAATGCATCTGGAAAACCATTAGGATATAGTGATTATACTGATATATCTACTGATGTAAATAGAGAAAGTATGTATGATTTAGTGGTAAATATGAATACAGATGGTGGTTTTACTTGTATTTCAACAGTATGGATCGATTGGAATCAAGATTGTACTTTTGATGACTCGGAAATGTATGATATGGGTTCTGCTAATGGTACTGCAAATGGACCAGCTGCCAATTCACCTTTAGCGGTAATTGTTCCTGTTGATGCTCTTTTAGGAACAACAACTATGAGAGTTGTAACTAAATATAATTCTGCTGCCACACCATGTGAAAATGGACATGACGCGGAAGTTGAAGATTATTCAGTAAATGTTTTGGCATCTTTATCGGTTGATGAGTTTGCTATTCCAGAGTTTACGGTTTATCCGAATCCAAATAATGGAACGTTTAATGTAAAAATGTCAAGTATAACGGATAATGTTTCTATTACGGTTTTTGATATTAGAGGACGAAGTGTTTATAATAATGATTATAAAAATGTTTCAGAATTCAATGAAGTTATCAATATTGGTAATGTAGAATCAGGTATGTACTTATTACAAGTAACGGCAGGTTCTAAAAAAACAACCAAGAAAATAATTGTTGAATAATAATGTAATTTATTAGTTTTTAAAAAGGGAAGCAAAATTTGCTTCCCTTTTTTTATTTCCCATTAAAACTATTCATGGTATTATTGATGCCAGCCGTTCCAAAGGATTTAATCAATTCTTTAGATTTTTCTAACCGTTCGGGTAATAACTTATTTTCATCTTCATTCCAATCACCAAGTACATAATCAACTTGACGTCCTGTGCTAAATTCATTACTAATTCCAAATCGGAAGCGGTTATATTTAGTGGTATTCAATTTGTCTTGAATATCTTTAAGTCCGTTATGGCCACCATCACTGCCTTTTGTTTTTAAACGAATGCTTCCAAATGGCAAGTTTAAATCGTCCGTAATAATGAGTAGGTTTTCCAAAGGAATTTTCTCTTTGGTTAGCCAATACAGTACAGATTTACCACTTAAATTCATATAGGTACTTGGCTTTAATAATATGAACGTTCGTCCTTTAAATTTGTAGGTTGTTAAATCGCCTAATTTATCAGTAATAAACCTTAGTTCTTCCTTTTCCGCCAAAAAATCTAAAATTTTAAAGCCAATATTATGTCGCGTATTCTGATATTCGGCGCCAATATTTCCCAAACCTACAATAAGAAATTTTTTCATGCTATCCGTTTCTTCAATTTTGAAAGTATCTTGTTTTTTTGAAAACCTAAATAAATTCCACATACTTGATATGTATATAAAAATAAAAAAGCATCCTGAATCCCGATGCTTATCGGGACAGAATGCTTTTAATGTGTACTGAACAAAACGTTTATTCTTGTCCTTCTGCTTCTGGAGCATCTGTTCCTTCAGTTGCTTCCGCACCTTCTTCAAGTTCTTCTTCGTCTTCATCAACAGCAATTGCCATAGCGGCTCTTGCACGTTTAATTTGACAAACAACCGTGTTATCTGTATGTAAAATTTTGTATGCTTCGTTTTCTAAAGCTGTTACATATAATTTAGCACCAATTTTTAAATCTGTAATATCTATTTCAATAAAATCAGGTAAGTTTTTTGGTAAAGCTTTCACACGTAATTTACGTGCATTTTTACGTAAAACACCACCAGCTTTCACACCTTTAGAGTTTCCTACAAAGTGTACAGGAATTTCCATAGAAATTTGCTTATCTTCAAATAATTGGTAGAAATCTATGTGTAGAATTCTATCGGTTACTGGGTGAAACTGTATGTCCTGTAAAACAGCATTAAATTCATCACCATTGTCTAAAGAAATCACAACTGTATGCGCATTAGGCGTATATACCAGTTTTGAAAATGCAAGTTCTTCAGCATTAAAATGTACTGGTTTGTCACCTCCGTATAATACGCAAGGTACCTGTCCAGCATTACGTAAGGCTTTTGTTGCTTTTTTGCCCACGCTTTCTCTTTGAGATCCGTTAATTGTAATTGACTTCATTGTTTATATATAATTGTTATTAATATTTTAATTTTGGTAGCATCACAAGTGTTGCTACATTATAAATTTTGAACTAATGGATTTGTTGTAATGCACATTTTGCATCACTTCAGCAAATAAATTAGCACAGCTTAATACACGTATTTTATCGCAATCTTGTTTTAAAGGAATCGAATCGGTTACAATTAATTCTTCTAATTTAGATTTTTCAATACGTTCATAGGCGTTACCTGATAAAATAGGATGTGTACAAATGGCACGAACACTTAAGGCGCCACGCTCCATCATTAAATCAGCCGCTTTCGTTAAGGTTCCAGCGGTATCAACCATATCATCTACTAATACCACGTTTTTTCCAGTTACATCGCCAATTAATTCCATGTGCGAAATAACATTAGCTTTGGCACGTTGCTTATAACAAATAACCACATCGCTTTCTAATGCTTTAGAATAGGCATAAGCTCTTTTAGAACCACCCATATCTGGTGAAGCAATAGTTAGATTGTCAAGTTTTAAATTTTGTAAATACGGTAGAAAAATAGTAGATGCAAATAAATGGTCAACTGGCTTCTCAAAAAATCCTTGAATCTGATCAGCATGTAAATCCATGGTAATAATCCGTGTTGCACCTGCGGTTTCTAGCATTTTTGCTACTAATTTTGCTGCAATTGGCACGCGTGGTTTATCTTTTCTATCCTGTCTTGCCCAACCAAAATAGGGTAAAACAGCAGTAATGTGTCTAGCTGAAGCACGTTTAGCGGCATCAATCATTAACAACATTTCCATTAAATTTTCTGGACCTGGATTTGTGGATCCAATTATAAAAATTCGAGTTCCACGAATAGATTCTTCGTAAGACGGCTGAAATTCTCCATCACTATAAGTAGATGTAATTACATTACCCATACTAATACCAAAGGCATCCGCAATTTTTTGCGCTAATGCTCTACTTTGAGTACAGGTAAAAATTTTGGCTTCTGTTTGTACGTTTGGCATGTTTAATTGGTTGTATGGTAACGATTTATATTCAGTTCGTTTTAACGAGGTGCAAATTTAAGAATTTAATTCTACTACAAAAGCATAAAAGGAGGTATTTTTAATGGTTAAAAGTTTTTTATTTTATAATTTTGCACTCTACTTTGCTCAAGTGGCGGAATTGGTAGACGCGCTGGATTCAAAATCCAGTTCTTTCGGGAGTGTGGGTTCGATTCCCACCTTGAGTACAACAAAAGCCTTAACTGTTTGTTTTTTAAATAGTTAAGGCTTTTTCGTTATGATTTTGCAAATTTATTTCGTTGAAAACATGCTGTTTTCAATCCTGAAGGAAATAATATATTTATAATTTTAATTTTATACCGCGTATTAACGCTCACGTATATTCTCTGTTTTGGTGTCCTCCTTCTTTAATAATTGGTAAGCTATTACTGCAAATTGAATGCCTACAATAGCAAGTTTAGCTTTTTTTCCAGGCATTAATACAGATGCAGCACCTAATAATAATGTTTTCATGGTGTTCGGTTTTTTATAAATAGTTCTTAATAGTTCTTCATTTTCTCTTTTACCTTGCGCAGTTGACGTTCCAAATCACTGACGGACTCCAGAATAGAATCTTTAAAATTTTCATGGCTTGCTTCGGCAAAAATTCGAGGACCAGGAAGGCTTAATCTAATATTACATATTTTTCCCGTAGTATCTGATGTGGTATTTTCAGTTTTAAAAAAAACATCAGCTCGGATTACCATGTCATATTTGGTTCCTAATTCTTCCAATTTATTTTTAGCGGTTTCTTCAAGTGCCGCGCTTGCTTCTACGTCGTGATATTCAAAAATTATTTGCATTGTATTTGTTTTAAAAAGTTAATAAGTATGTGTTATAATTACTTGGGACAATTTATCATCCAGTTGATGCCAAACTGATCTGAACATCTTCCAAAATAACCCCATTCACGCTCTCTAAAGTTATGATGTACCATTCCGGATTTAGATAATTCTTTGAAAAGTGTTTCAGCTTCATCTTTATTCTGAACATCAATACTCATGTGAATTTGATTACCATGATTAATTGGCGTGTCGGGTGAGGCATCATAAGCCATAAATTGAACGCCATTACCCTTTAATTCCGCATGTTGTAATTTGTCACGATAGGAATTAGGAACATCTATTTTCTGGTTTTGATAGGTTTGCCTATTTTGTATGTCTGCATTAAACAATTGACTGTAAAAATCAAGTGCTTCTTGACAGTTTCCATTAAAGGCTAAATATGCTTGGATTTTCATCTTTTCTAAATTTTAAAATTATACTCCAATGTATGTATAGGTATTCCAATTTATTAATTCAAATAAAATAAATATTGCTGCAAATGCTCATTCATGATTTATGAATCTTACAAAAATTTAAAAACGCATCATTTGCGTTAATCATTTTTTTTAAAAAGCACTGAAATATAATAAGTTAAAGGTAGTTTGTTGCAAGACAAATACATGTAGTTTTATGTGAATTTTGAGTTCATGTATTAGTTTACGTGTTAAGTATTAACCTTTAAAATATTAATTATGGCAGAAATTAAAATTGAAAAAAAATCACCTATTTGGCCTTGGATTTTGCTCCTTTTGGGGATTATTGCGGCTGCTTATTTGTTGTTTTTTTATGAGGATCATTCAGAAACAAATAATGTGGTAGAAAATGAAGTAGAAATGGTTCAAGACGAAACGGAAACAAATGATAATCAAGACGCTTACGCTGTTGACACAGGGTTAAACCAAGAAGCTGATAAAAGCATTTCAGAATATCGCGATTACCTTGCAACTCATGCAGAAATGGGTATTAATCATGAATATTCTCATAATGCTTTAGATCATTTAATTCGTGCTACAGATGCTGTAGCCGCTTCTTTTAATGTGGATATAGAGGCAGATTTAGCAATGGCTAAAGAGCAAGCAGGTTCTATTACAGACGATCCGTATGAAGTAGATCATGCCGACAAAATTAAGAAAGTTGGACAAACGGTTGTTCAAGCCTTGAAAAAAATACAAATGCAACATTTTCCAGATTTGCAAGCTGCATCAGATGAGTTGGAAAACACGGTTTCTGAAATTAAACCAGGCACTCAAACTCTAGAGCAGAAAACAGCAGTAAAGAATTTCTTGAATGAAGCTGCCGAATTATTAAGTAATATGAAAAACAAATAAAAAATGGACACAAATAAAGAAAAAAATCTCTTTTATTTAGAGGAATTATCAAGCTATCAAGTGGCAGACAATGATAAAGATGTACGCGGTTGGAAGGTAAAAGATAAAGATGGACGAACCGTTGGAAAAGTAGCCAACCTATTGGTTAATAAAAGCGCTGAGCGTGTCGTTTATTTAGATTTGGAAGTAGATAATTCCGTTATTGAAGCCAACCATAAGCCTTATAGTGCTAGAGCCCAAAACGGTGTGCACGAATTCTTGAATGAAGATGGTGAGAATCATCTTATTCTTCCTGTTGGATTAGCACATCTTAATTTAGAAAGTGAACTTATTTTTACAAAAGCAATTGACCATCAAACGTTTGCAGAAACAAAGCGAATTAAAAAAGGAGCTCCTATCCATCGTGACTACGAAGATGTAATTATGGATTCCTATGTAAGAAATGAACACGTTCAGGAATACCCTAAAGATAATCAGTTTTATGAACGCGATGAGTTTAGAAGCAATTAAAATTGTCACCATTATTAAGAAGCCCGAATGTTCATTCGGGCTTTTTATTGCTATAAGGTTTAACAGATTCAATAAACATAATTGGAATTTGAAATTTAAAGTTTGAAAAGATATTTATTTAATATGTTTCTGAATTTTTACATCTTAAGCATTAAGAAGTCATATTTATATAAAAATCTTGTAAATTGGTAGTTGAAAAAAATCATTCGGTTTTAATCACGCAATGGTTAGGTAATGTATACTTTTAAATAGATTGTTATGAACATAATTATTGTATATTTTTCGTTGTTTTTTGGGTTTTTATCTAACAATAACCCAGAATTAGTTGTCAATATTCAGAATATAGAATCTATTCAAGGTGAAATTGTTATTGGTATTTATAATGCCGAAAAAGGTTGGTTAGAAAAAGATGCCGAAATAAAAAACTATCGTATTCTAGTAAAGGATAGCGCAGAAAAACTAATAATAACCGATTTGCCTAAAGGAAATTACGCTATTTCCATGTATCATGATAAAAATTCAGATGGTATTTGTAACCTTAGCTTTATAGGAATTCCAAAAGAACCCTACGGTTTTTCTAACAATTTTAAACCCAAGTTTTCTGCACCGAAATTTTCCGATTGTAAATTTACGTTAACGGAAAATCACGTTATGAATATTAAATTGGTGAATTAATTAAAATGACAAATCACGTTTTTAACGTAAAAGATTTTAAAACAAACGTAATAACATGAATTGGTTTTTAATTGCACAATTTATTTATATACCAATAGTAATTCTTACTGTTATGCGTGTGCTCTATGATACACGGAGTAGTACAAAGGCATTAGCCTATATTCTATTTATTCTTTTTGTTCCTGTTTTTGGAATTTTGTTTTACTTTTCTTTTGGCATAAACTACAGAAAGCGCAAACTGTATTCTAAAAAGCTGATTATTGATGAGCCTATAAGGAAACGTCTTCGCGAGAAAATGAATAGATATTCTGAAAACATCAGCAATTCCGGATTAATTTCTGAAAAACAGCAAAAACTGATTGGTTATATTCGTCAATCAGGTAGTAGTCCATTAACCGCAAATAATGCCGTAAAGCTATTGATTAATGGCGAAGAAAAATTTCCTGAATTACTCCAAGCGCTTTCACAAGCAAAAAACCATATCCATTTAGAGTATTATATTTATGAAAATGATATAACCGGAAATCAAATAGCCGAAGTCCTTATTCAAAAAGCTCAAGAAGGTGTTGAGGTTCGTTTTATGTATGATGATTTTGGAAGTCACGGATTAGGAAAAAAGTTTATAAATAAACTTCAAGTTGCAGGCGTACAAACGGCTCCGTTTTATAAAATAAAATGGTATGCTTTAGCCAACAGACTCAATTATAGAAACCATAGGAAAATAATAATTATTGATGGACAAATTACTTTTGTTGGTGGTATTAATATGAGCGATAAATATCGGAACGATTTACAAACCAGCAAGCATTTATTTTGGCGTGATACGCATTTGATGATTACAGGTCAAGCATCGTCTTATTTGCAATATCTTTTTCTTTGCGATTGGAATTTTTGTAGCCAAAATAATTTGGAATACGATGCTAAATATTTTCCTACTACAACACAAAGTGAAACCTTAAAAAATAATGTCGTTCAAATAGCAGCTTCAGGACCTGATAGTATTCAACCGGTTATTTTTTACTCACTTTTAGAAGCTATTAGTTCAGCTAAAAAAAGCATTTATATAACAAGTCCGTATTTTATTCCAGGCGAAAGTTTAATGGATGCTTTAATAATTGCCGTTCAAAGTGGTTTGGATGTAAAAATATTAATTCCAGGGCAATCGGATTCTGTAATGGTAAATGCGGCTGCAAGTGCTTATTATACGGAGTTGCTTCAGTATGGTGCTAAAATATACAAGTACAGCAAGGGCTTTGTTCATGCAAAAACGATGGTTATTGATGACGATCTAGCTATCGTTGGATCGGCAAATATGGATTATCGTAGTTTCGATTTGAATTTTGAAGTCAACGCCATGGTTTATAGCACAACCATATCCAAACAACTACAAGCAGTTTTTATTGAAGATTTAATAGAATCTGATGAAATTGATGCAAACGCATGGTTAAATCGACCTAAATATGTCCATCTTTGGGAAAAATCAGTACGATTGCTTTCGCCATTTTTATAAGAATCTTCTGCTTCAATATCTATCAATAATCAAAATCCAGCCTTGTTTAGTTAAAATTAATGTGGATTGGTGTAAAATTATTAAAGTAAACCTGTATTTTTAAGTATTGATAATCACGTTAAAACTCAAATAATATGAATGAATCCTTACGCCTTATGAAAGAATCGCTGCAAGCTTATTGGGAGTCATTTGTAGCCAGTGTTCCAAAAATTATTTTGGCCATTATAATTGTTGTTATAGGGTTTTTAGTAGCTAATTTTATTTCACGATTCTTTAGAAAATCTATGTTGTCAAAAACGCAAGATCCTTTAATGGTAAATTTCTTGTCTAAAACAGTTAAATTAGGTGTGGTGATATTGGTGATTATGATGGCGTTAAAAGTGGCTGGTTTAGGCGGTATAGCTACTGGTTTGCTAACGGCTGCAGGCGCTTCGGCAGTTATTATCGGGTTTGCTTTTAAAGATATTGGCGAAAATTTTATTTCAGGAATTATTTTATCATTTAACAGGCCATTTGATGTGGATGATACGGTTATGATTGATACTATTTTTGGTAAAATAAAAACCATGGAGTTTAGGTATACGAAATTAAAAACCTTTGATGGTCGTGATGTGTATATTCCGAATAGCGACATTATAAAAAAGGCCGTTTACAATTATACCGAAGATGGATTTTTTAGATTGGATTTTATAGTTGGTATTGATTACGAAGATGATATTGATACAGCCAAACGCGTCATACTAGAAACGGTTAGAAATTCTGAAGGGGTCTTTGAAGATGAAGAACATGAGTGTTTGGTCGTGGTAGAATCTTTAGGTGTAAGTACTGTTAACTTGAAAATATTATTTTGGACCCAAACCAAAGAATATAGAAAACGCGCACTAGAAGTTAAAAGCGGTGTGGTTAAAAACGTGAAACAAGTTATTATGGAAAATGGTCTGAATATGCCTGCTGATATTACCGAAATTAAATTATATGGTTCCCAAACCAGTATTCCAGTAACGGTAGATTATAAAAATTTAGATAAAAAATAATAGGCAAAGCACCCAGATACTTATCATATTAAAATTTAGCAATTTTATAGGTTGCTTTTTATCAATTCATTTTAAATTGTATCTTTGAAAACACCCTAAAAACTACATAAATAATGCTCGAAAATTTTTGGTTTAATGTGGAATATGGCATCAATCATGTTTTAGATATCAATGGCTATGACCACGTATTATTTCTTATCGTATTAACCGTTCCTTACTTATTTAAAGATTGGAAGCGCGTACTACTTTTAGTAACTACTTTTACTTTAGGTCATACGTTATCATTAATTTTGGCTGCCTATGGCGTGGTAAGCGTTAATGGTTCTTTAGTCGAATTTTTAATTCCTATTACCATATTAATTGTAGCACTTTTTAATGTATTTACAGCAGGAAAAGGCGCCCAAAAGGAAAAAGTAGGCGTTTTGTTTTTCTCAACTCTCTTTTTTGGACTTGTTCATGGTTTAGGATTTGCTAGAGAATTTCAAATGATGGTTGGAAAATCTGATAACAAAATTATCACCTTATTAGAGTTTGCATTAGGAATAGAAATAGCACAAGTTATCATTGTTTTTGTCGTATTATTATTGGGTTACATTATGCAAACCGTATTTCGTTTTTCAAAGCGCGATTGGATTATGGTCATTTCTGCTGTCGTTGTTGGTTTGGTGATTCCAATGATTATGGGTAGTGATTTTCTAGCTTAAAAGCCGCATTTGCCTAAAGTTTTCATAAATCTTTAATAGTCAGTGGTAATTAAAATACGAAGCGAGTATCTTCGTTATAAGTAAGTATGTTTATGAAAGAGAAAAAACAACTTAAATATGATAAAGCGTATTTAAGAATGGCTTCAGAATGGGGCAAATTATCCTACTGCAAACGCAAGCAAGTTGGTGCTATCATTGTAAAAGATCGTATGATTATTTCTGATGGTTACAACGGAACACCAACTGG
Organism: Flavobacteriaceae bacterium; assembly: GCA_965655805.1. Classification (GTDB taxonomy): domain Bacteria; phylum Bacteroidota; class Bacteroidia; order Flavobacteriales; family Flavobacteriaceae; genus Algorimicrobium. The sequence continues at coordinate 33 of CBFHJN010000037.1, read as the reverse complement.
TTTTGAGAATTTTTGCGAAGATGACGACGGTTA
>CBFHJN010000036.1:0-16134 GCA_965655805.1 Flavobacteriaceae bacterium | reverse complement strand
TTACGTCTGATGAGTTTTATGCTGATAATTTTGAATCTTATAAAAAATGGTCCAAATTTGGTGTGCTGTGTGTAGAAATGGAAACTGCTGGATTATATACCATTGCCGCAAAACACAATGTGAATGCCTTAACTATTTTAACGATTTCTGACTCATTAGTAACTGGCGAACGCACTACAAGTCAAGAACGTGAAACGACGTTTAAAGATATGATTGCTATTGCTTTAGAATTAGCTTAATTACTAAATTTTTTATATGAAATTTTTCCTGTCTATGTTATCACTCGGTTTGTTTGCTGTGTCTAGCTGTGCTCAAAAAACGAATGATAACACAGAAAATATTACGGATACGGAAACTATAACGACCTTATATTTTATAAGGCATGCGGAAAAAGACCGAAGCAATCCAGATAACAAAAATCCTAATTTAACAGAAACTGGACATGCTAGAGCAGCGTATTGGGCTAAAACGCTTCAGAATATAAAATTTGATGCTATTTATTCTTCAGATTATAACAGAACTATTGAAACTGGAACACCAACAGCAAAACAAAACAACTTGGACATACAGATTTATGATGCCAAGAAATTGGATGCAGACAAGATGTTAAATAATAGCAGAGGAAACACCGTTTTGATTGTTGGCCATAGTGATACCACACCCAAATTTGTCAATAAATTTTTAGGAGCTGAAAAATATCAGGACATCGCTGACAACAATAATGGAAACTTGTATATCCTGACCATTACAGAAAATAAAATTATGGATTTACTTCTGGTGGTGGACCCTCAATAATGTTTTCTAGTTTTATTTTAGAGAGTAATTTTAGTTGTTTCTTTTCAAATAAATCATCTAAATCTTCAACTGATATACCTTCGGTTTCTGGCTTGTAGTTATTGTAATCTACAAAACGTAAACCGCCAACATAACGTTCATTAAAGGCTTCACGAAATCGAAATCCAGTACCATCTTCTTCTTCATAGGAATAGGCTAAATAATCAACTTTGAAAGATTCTTTGTTGATCCAATAAATAAACTCGTCTTCAAAGTCTTCACCTCCTCCTTCTTCATTGAAAGTGATTTTTATTTTATAATATGGAATTTCGTTAATTGAAACGGTACCCAATAATCTTTTGTTTACAGCGTCATCATTTAAACCATGTGGTAAAACAGCGAAATAATGCACCGAATTTACAGAGGCACTAAATTGGGCAGCTGTAGTATCTGCAAGCTGCACACGCTCTTTATTTAAGTATCGTTCAAAACCCTTATTATCCAAATAGTCTTGAATATAGCCAATAGAGTCCTGGAATTCTCTGGTAAATGAATATATGCCGTTGTACCGAGCAGCACTATAAATTTTATCTCTAAATTGAAAGGTATATGAAGACTTTTCAATTTTTGTACCACCTGCAATACGAATGGCTTTATTGACAATCTCATCAGCTGCCATCTCCTTTTTATAAGATTCGCAACTTACTAATACCAAGACTAACAATACCATGCTTAACTGTTTCATAATTCACTATATTTCTAAAATCTGTCGTAAATCTAATGAATACTTACATGTTAAATTCGAAAAACAATCATAAATTATTTACCTTTGAAATCTATGCAGAACACCATAAACATAAAGAATAAAAAGGCTAAATTTCAATATGAAATTTTAGATAAATATACCGCAGGTATTGTATTATCTGGCACCGAAATAAAATCCATTAGAGCCAGTAAGGCATCTATAGCTGAAAGTTTTTGTGAGTTTAATGAGCAAGGCGAATTATTCGTCATTAACATGACCATTGAAGAATATTTATATGGCACCTATTACAACCATAAACCAAAAGCATCCCGAAAGTTACTTTTAAACAAGCGCGAGCTTAAGAAATTAGAAAAAGAGGTGAAAAATACGGGATTAACCATTATTCCGCTTCGTCTGTTTATAAATGATAAAGGCTATGCCAAATTAGTAATTGCTTTAGGTCGTGGTAAAAAATTATTTGATAAACGCGAAACCATTAAAGATCGTGAAAATAAAGTCCGATTGGATCGGATTAAAAAAAGTTTTTAATCTTCAATCATGAAAAAAACATCTTTTTTGCTGGTCTTTTTTATGGCCATTTCTCAAATACAAGCACAACTTCTACTAGACTCAAGTACACGAAAAGTTGGCAGTGTTGATGCCATCATTAATGAGTTATACCGTGTTAATTCAGGTGAAAAAGGCTATGAACGTAATTGGGCAGATTTTAAATATTTATTTTATCCAGGCGCCAAAATCATTCCCACAGGAACCAGTTTAGATGGCAACCATTTAGCTAAATATATGACTGTTGATGAATACAAAAACACATCGCAAGAGTGGCTAAAAGAAAACGGATTCATTGAAAAAGAAATCAATCGAAAAATAGAAGTTTTTGGAAATATAGCTCATGTGTTTAGCACCTTTGAAGCTTATCATGATGAAGACGGTCCTTATCCAGCCATGCGCGGAATAAAAAGCATTCAACTTTTAAATGACGGTATTCGATGGTGGATAATTAATGTCTATTGGATGCAAGAATCAAGGATTAAACCAATTCCTAGAGATTATTTACCTGAATAAGCACAATCCTTAATTTATTTAATGCATGTTTGATGAGAATCGTCCCAGGATTAGATTAGAAAAATCGGCATTGGATATTTTTCTAGATGTGTTATCGTTTGGCATTCCTGCACTGGCTTTATTCTATACCATTTTGAACTATGGTGCACTGCCAGAGCAGATTCCAATGCATTTCAATCATTCCGGAAACGTAGCACGCTATGATAGTAAGGACCATATTTGGCTAATTCACATTATTGGAATTGCTAGCGTTTACGGTATTTTTTATTTGAATAAGTTTCCCCATATTTTTAATTATCCTCAAAAAATAACTGAAAATAATGCTGCAAAATTCTATTCAGATGCCACACGCCTATTGAGACTTTTAAATGTTAGTATTGCACTACTATTCGGAATTATTGCTTTTGAAATAATTCAAGTAGCATTACATAACACTAAAACCATTAGTCCAATAGCCAACTATATAATTATATCTATTATTATTTTAATGACCATTGGCCCTTTAATTTATATAATTTTAAATTTAAAAAAGAAGGACGTTTAGTTTTTATCTTCCAATAAAGGTACAAAACGAAATTCACCAAGTTCATGCTTTTCAAAATCCTTGACGCCTTTTCTAATAAATAAGGTCATGGTTTGTACATTTTCGCCGACAGGAATAACCAATCGTCCGCCAATTGCCAACTGGCTCAATAGTGGTTTTGGGACAAAAGGCGCTCCAGCCGTCACGATAATTCCTTTAAAAGGTGCTTCTTCTTTAAGACCTATATAACCATCACCAAAAATTAATTTTTTGGCGCGATAACCCAATTTCGGAAGAAATTTACGCGTCTTTTTAAATAATTCATGCTGACGTTCTATACTGTATACTTGCGCGCCAAGTTCACACAAAACGGCTGTTTGATAGCCACTTCCTGTTCCAATTTCTAAAACTTTATCCCCTTTTTCTATTTGAAGTAATTCGGTTTGAAAGGCAACGGTATATGGTTGCGAAATGGTTTGGTCTGCAGCAATAGGAAATGCTTTATCTTGATAAGCATGATCTAAAAAACCGGAATCCATAAACAAATGACGTGGAATTTTACCAATAGCATTTAGCACATCTGTATTTGTAATTCCTTTGTCCTGAACAACCTGAACCAGTTGTTGACGCATGCCTTTATGTTTAAATGTATCCTTCAAGGTAGTGGGTTTTTAAAAGTTTAAAATTACACAAACATTTTATGGCTCAAAACTAAAAAGTATCTAATTTTCACACATTTTCAAATCGGATATTTTATGTCAATTTTCACAGAAATAAATCCCGAAAACCTTATTTTTGTTGAAAACGATAAAAAAATGATAAAAGCTGGTGTTTTAGGTGCAGGCCATTTAGGCAAAATTCATTTGCGATTGTTAAACCAATCGGATAAATACGAATTAATTGGGTTTTACGATGCTGACGAGGTAAATGCCAAGAAGGTTGAAGCTGAATTTGGCTACAAATATTTTAGTACAATTGAAGCGCTTATTGCAGCTGTTGACATGGTAGATATTGTAACACCTACCCTTTCACATTACGATTGCGCCAAAAATGCCATTGCGCAAGGCAAGCATATTTTTATTGAAAAACCCATTACGAATACGGTTGAAGAAGCTGAAGATATTCGTGAATTATTGGCACAACACAATATCCGTGGGCAAGTTGGTCATGTGGAACGTTTTAATCCAGCGTTTACAGCTGTAAAGCATCAAATTGAAAACCCAATGTTTATTGAAACACACCGTTTGGCGGAATTTAATCCGCGAGGAACCGATGTTCCCGTAGTTTTAGATTTAATGATTCATGATATTGATATTATCTTAAGTGTTGTAAAATCTAAAGTCAAGCAAGTTTCCGCCAGTGGTGTTTCTGTTATTAGTGATACACCTGATATAGCCAACGCACGTATTGAATTTGAAAACGGCTGTGTTGCCAATTTAACGGCAAGCAGAATATCCTTAAAAAACATGCGTAAAACACGTTTCTTTCAACGTGATGCTTATATTTCTGTCGATTTTCTAGAAAAAAAATGCGAAGTGGTGAAAATGAAAGATGCTCCAGAAATTCCTGGCGATTTTGATATGGTGTTGCAAAATGCCGAAGGTGTTAAAAAACAAATCTATTTTGATAATCCAGAAGTTGCTAATAATAATGCCATTTTAGACGAGCTGGAAACCTTTGCGGATGCTATCAAAAACAACACAAAACCAATTGTAACACTTCATGATGGAACCGAAGCTTTACGAGTTGCCACCATGATTATTAATCAGTTTTAATTTTCTTCCAATTAATATCGGAAATCAAAGACATAAAATCATAACATTAACAAGATTCCTATTTTCATAGGAATAAAAATAAATTTTCAATGAAAAATATAGCAGTTATAGGAGCCGGAACCATGGGAAATGGTATTGCACACACATTTGCGCAAAGCGGTTTTAAAGTACAATTAATAGATATTAGTGAAGCTTCGCTTAAAAAAGGATTAGATACCATTTCTAAAAATTTAGATCGTATGGTTTCAAAAGAAAAAATTACAGAAGCACAAAAGCAAGAAACGTTAGATAATATTACCACTTTTACCGATATGGTTGAAGGTGTTGAATATGCGAGTTTGGTTGTGGAGGCAGCAACGGAGAATATAGATTTAAAATTGAAAATTTTCAAGCAATTAGATGAGGCTTGTTCTGAAGACACCATTTTAGCAACAAACACCTCATCAATTTCAATTACACAAATTGCTGCTGTTACTAACCGACCAAGTCAAGTCATTGGCATGCATTTCATGAATCCGGTTCCGATTATGAAATTAGTTGAAATTATTCGTGGTTATAACACGAGTGATGATGTGACCAATACCATTATGGAACTGTCTAAAAAATTAGGAAAAATTCCAACGGAAGTGAATGATTATCCTGGTTTTGTGGCGAACCGAATTTTAATGCCAATGCTAAACGAATCTATTGAAACCTTATACAATGGAGTTGCTGGTGTTGAAGAAATTGATACGGTTATGAAATTAGGTATGGCACACCCAATGGGACCATTACAGTTAGCCGATTTTATTGGATTAGACGTGTGTTTATCCATTCTAAACGTGATGTATGATGGCTTTAAAAATCCAAAATATGCACCTTGCCCATTATTAGTGAATATGGTAAGAGCCGGAAAATTAGGTGTAAAATCTGGAGAAGGATTTTATGACTACTCTGAAAGCAGAAAGGCTGAACATGTGGCGAAGCAATTCCTAAAATAGTTTTTAGTTGTCAGTGATCAGTGGTCAGTGGTTAGTTAGCTTGACAGAACAATAAATTAATAACTCATAAAATGAGATTTCCGCTTTCGCGGAAAGTTAACATGGCAAAAATAATTCCTTTTAAAGCGGTACGTCCAACACGAGACAAAGTCAGTCTGGTGGCAGCACGATCTTACCAAAGCTACACGAAAGATCAGGTTGAGTCTCGTTTGCGCGACAACCCGTTTTCATTTTTACATATTGTAAATCCAGGTTATCGTTTTGACAAGGAAATTTCTGGTATTGAACGCTATGCATTAGTAAAAAACAGATATTTAGAGTTTAAGGAAGACACCATCTTTATGCAGGACGACAATCCAACTTACTATGTGTATAAAATTGTGGATAGAGAACAACAAGAATTCAATGGTATTATTGCCGCTACAAGTGCTGTAGATTATGAAAATAACATTATTCGTAAGCATGAAGACACCATTGCACATCGGGAGATTATTTTTAAAGACTATCTTAAAACCGTAGGCTTTAATGCAGAACCTGTACTTCTAACCTATCCTGATAATTCGGTTATTAAAAGTATTATTACTAAAAAGCAAAAGGAACGTGCGGAATTTGAATTTACAACCACGTATAGAGATACCCATTACTTATGGAAGGTTGAAAAACCTGAATTATTGAAAGCAATTGAACAGGAATTTCAAAAAATGTCTCATATTTATATTGCCGATGGTCATCACAGATCGTCATCATCCTATTTGTTATATAAAGATATGAAAGATGCTAATCCAGACCATCATGGTGATGAACCCTATAATTTTTTTATGAGTTATTTAATTCCGGAATCCGATTTACGCATTCATGAATTCAACCGTTTGATAAAAGATTTAAATGGTTTAAGTAAAGAAGCCTTTTTAATTGAATTAGACACCATGTATCGGATTGAAAATCGCGGCACCATACCTTATAAACCGACTAAAAAACATCATTTTAGTATGTATTTGGATGGCGAATTTTATTCACTTTATCTGCGGAAATCAGCATACAATACTGAAACCTCTTTAGATGGTTTGGATGCTCAAATTTTGTTTAAAACCATTTTAGAACCTATTTTAGGAATTAAAGATTTACGCAACGATAACCGTATTATGTACATAAATGGCAAGAAAGATATCGTGAATATTAAAAGCAATGTAGATAGTGGCAATTTTGCTGTTGGTTTTGTTATGGTTCCTGTTACCATAGAGGAAATGAAACAAATTGCTGACGATGATTTAAAAATGCCACCAAAATCCACATTTATTGAACCCAAATTGCGCAGTGGTGTCACCATTTACGAATTTTAATGAAACGCATTCTTACACTTATTTTCAGTTTATCAACTTTCATATTGTCTTCCCAAAATGAATGTGATTTGGGAATTCATGATATGATATATCCAACGTTATATATTGATTGTGAATTGGCTGAAACTGAAATTTTAAAAACCAAAGAACGCTATAACTCAATTTATATTTTTGATATTCGGAAAATTTATCTAGAAGAACAGTTTTCAATACCATTTCCCAATTTATATTTTACAAATAATACAAAAGCAGTTTTTAACTAGAAAAAATAATAACACCTATGTCCATTAAAGAAAATTTACAATCCATAAAATCTACAATCCCGGAACAAGTAACGCTTGTGGCTGTTTCTAAAACCAAGCCAAACAGTGATTTAATGGAAGCTTATAATGCAGGTCAGCGCATTTTTGGTGAAAATAAAATTCAAGAAATGGTAGACAAATATGAAGCTTTACCTAAAGATATTTCTTGGCATATGATAGGGCATGTACAACGAAACAAAGTAAAATACATGGCCTCTTTTGTCAGCTTAATTCATGGCGTGGATAGTTTTAAGCTTCTTAAGGAAATTAATAAACAAGCCAAAAAAGAATCACGTGTTATTGATTGCTTATTGCAAGTAAAAATAGCTGAAGAAGATTCTAAATTCGGCATGTCTAAATCCGATGCAGTAAATATGTTACAATCCGATACGTTTAATGAATTGAAAAACGTTCGTATTACAGGAGTTATGGGAATGGCAACCTTTACGGACAACGACAAACAAGTAACGGATGAATTCAATAGACTACAATCTATTTTTGAAGAACTGAAAACCATTCACACCAATTTAGAAATAATTTCCATGGGAATGAGTGGCGATTACGAGTTGGCAATAAGTTGCGGAAGTACTATGATTCGTTTAGGAAGTAGTATCTTTGGCGAACGCAATTATTAAATTAAAACGCGCAACCATAAACAAATAAAATGAAAAACTAATTAAATAATAGCACACCTATTTACGCAATTCTCGACATAGAAACTACTGGTGGTAAGTATAATGAAGAAGGTATAACTGAAATAGCCATTTATAAATTTGATGGTCATAAAGTGGTTGATCAATTTATAAGCTTGGTAAATCCTGAACGTGAAATCCAACCGTTTGTGGTCAACCTTACCGGTATAAACAGTAAAATGCTGCAATCCGCACCTAAATTTTATGAGGTAGCCAAACGTATTGTAGAAATGACCGAAGATTGCATTATTGTTGCCCACAATTCGCAATTTGACTATCGCATTTTAAAAACGGAATTTAATAGGTTGGGCTTTCCCTTTAAACGAAAAACCCTTTGTACCGTTGAATTATCAAAAAAATTAATTCCTGGTCAGGATTCCTATAGTTTAGGCAAGTTATCACGCTCATTAGGTATTCCAATGAGTGATAGACATCGTGCTAATGGTGATGCTTTGGCAACCGTTACGCTATTTAAAATGCTACTTTCAAAGGATTTAGAAAAAGTTATTGTTAAAGATGCCATTCAACTGGAGGCCAAAAAAGAAATTGCTTCCAACCTTAAACATATTATTAAACAACTTCCACACGTAACAGGTGTATATTATATACACAATGCGGATGGTAATATTATATATATTGGAAAAAGTAACAATATAAAAAATAGAATAAGTCAACACTTTACTAATAGCAGCACAAAATCTAAAAAAATTCAGCGTGATGCTGCTGCTGTTACTTATGAACATACAGGTAGTGAGCTGGTAGCATTGTTAAAAGAAAGTGAAGAAATAAAGCGTAACAAACCCATATTTAACAGAGCGTTACGACGTAATATTTTTACACATGCTTTGTATTCATTTACAGATCAGGATGGTTATATTAATTTAAGTATTGAAAAAGCAGATGGGCGAAAAAAACCTATTACCACCTTTGCAAACCGTCAAAGCGCTAAAAATTTTCTGTTTCGTGCTGTTGAGGAATTTCAATTATGTCAGAAACTAACCGGCTTATATCCATCAAAAACAAGCTGTTTCAATTATGAATTAAAGGAATGTAAAGGTGCCTGTATTCAAGAAGAAACTGCTGAAAACTACAACATGCGCGTTTTAGATTTAATAGCTAAAAACACGTACAGCAATCAGGATATGGTAATTATTGATCGTGCACGTGAAGTAGATGAACGCAGCGCCATTTTAATTGAAAATGGTGTATTTAAAGGTGTTGGATATTTCAACTTGAATTATCAAATAACTAATAAATCTGTTTTAGAATCTGTTATTACGCCAATGGAAAACAATCGTGATGCGCAGCATATCATTAAAAGCTATTTAAGGAAAAATAAAAAAATAAAAATTATAAAATTCGATAACTAATTAGTTTATTTAAACATTTAGTATTTTTATCTCTATGCAGACAAAACCATATAAAAAATGGCAAGCCAAACTTCACGAAATAATTTATGAAGCAGATACACCTGCTGGTAAATTATTTGATGTGGTACTTTTAATTGTCATTTTAGCAAGTATTGTTCTAGTGATGTTGGAAAGCGTAAAAAGTATTGATAAAGATTATCATGATTTTTTAAATATTTCGGAATGGGTTATTACCATTTTATTTACCATCGAGTATATTTTACGCATTATTTCCGTAAAAAAACCACTTAAATATATCACAAGTTTTTATGGAATAATCGATTTGTTATCCACATTACCAAAATACATTTCCCTTTTATTTACTGGCACACATGTTTTGGTGGCATTACGAGCCTTACGTTTATTACGTGTATTCAGAATTTTAAAACTCGCACGCTTTTTAGGTGCCTCAAACCATTTAGCCTCCGCCATAAAAGCAAGTCGCGCTAAAATTTCGGTGTTTTTGTTTGCAGTTATTATTGCGGCTACCATTTTTGGAACCATTATGTATTTGGTTGAAGGGGAAGCCAGTGGTTTTAGTAATATTCCTAAAAGTATCTATTGGTGTATTGTAACCCTTACAACCGTAGGCTTTGGCGATATTGCTCCGATTACTCCTTTAGGTCAGTTTATAGCCAGTTTGATTATGATTTTAGGGTACGGTATTATTGCTGTTCCTACCGGAATTGTTTCGGCAGAATACACTCGAAAAGCAAATAATGATGATATGGTTAACGCAGAACAGAGCAAATCGCATTCAGCTATGCCGCCACATCCTGATGATGTACATGTGAACTCCCAATCTTGCCCAAGTTGTTTAGCACATAACCACAAGGATAAAGCTGATTTCTGTTATAAATGTGGTCATTCTTTACATTTAAAACAACGGTAAGCACAAACGCACATTTATATGTCAGAAAAGTACCTTATTTCCATAGTAGGTCCAACAGCTATAGGCAAAACATCCTTAAGTATTAAGTTAGCGCAACATTTTAAAACGGAAATAATATCAGCTGATTCCAGACAATTTTTCAAAGAAATGCAAATTGGAACGGCAGCTCCTACCCTTTCAGAACGTCAAGCTGCACCACATCATTTTATTCATCATAAATCTGTTGACGATGATTACAGTGTTGGTAAGTTTGAAAAGGATGCCATTCAGACGATAACAAGGCTTCATAAAAATCATGATATCGTTATTATGGTGGGAGGATCTGGATTATATGTGGATGCTGTTACTACCGGTTTAGATGAGTTTCCAGTAGTTGATAAGCAAATTCGAGAAACTTTAAACGAGCAACTAGAATCTGATGGTATATTAATTTTACAAGAGCAGCTCCAAAAATTAGATAATATCACTTTCAGCAAAATAGATACGGATAATCCACAACGAGTTATTCGCGCTTTAGAAATATGCATAGGAACCGGTAAACCCTATTCGTCGTTTTTACAAAAATCTCATGTAAAGCGCAATTTTAAGACCTTAACGATTGGTTTAACCGCTGAACGTGACATTATTTATAATCGCATTAATAGTCGCGTGGACATCATGATGCAACAGGGTTTATTAGATGAGGTAAAAAGTTTAATTGAAAAATCACATTTAAATGCTCTAAATACCGTTGGATATAAAGAACTTTTTAAGTTTCTAAATGATGATTGGACTTTGGAATTTGCTGTTTCAGAAATTAAAAAACATAGCCGACGCTTTGCCAAACGACAGCTCACCTGGTTTAAAAAAAATAAAGAAACCCACTGGTTTGATTATAAAACGGATTTAGCGACTATTATTTCCGTCATAGAAAGTGAAATTCAATCATAAAAAAAACCAGCTCAATTAAGCTGGTTTATCTTTATAAAATAATAGCAAAGGTTTGTTTATGAGTCTGTATTCACTACCAGTCTAAACCCTTCGCCGTGAATATTTAAAATTTCTACTTTATCATCTAATTTTAAATACTTACGTAATTTGGCGATATAAACATCCATACTTCTAGATGTAAAATAATTATCATCACGCCAGATTTTAGTTAAGGCTAATTCACGTGGCATTAAATCGTTTTCGTGTAATGCTAATAAACGTAATAGTTCATTTTCTTTTGGTGATAACTTCACTTGTTCGCCACCATTATATGTTAAAAAACGCAGTTTAGAATTTAATTCAAAGCCACCAATGGTAAATTGAAACTGCTTACTATCTGCAACCGTTTCAGTAGCTTTACGCTGCATGATTGCTTTAATTTTCATAAGTAGCACTTCGCTATCAAAAGGTTTATTTAAATAATCGTCTGCACCAACTTTGTAGCCTTTTAAAACATCTTCCTTCATCGCTTTTGCTGTAAGAAAAACAATAGGTACTTCTGCATTTTTTTCACGTATTTCTTTTGCCAATGTAAAGCCATCTTTATACGGCATCATTACATCTAAAATACATAAATCAAAATCATCTTTTTTAAACTTCTCAAAGCCTTCCATACCATTTTTAGCATGCGTAACTTCGTAATCATTCATCATTAAATAATCCTTTAAAATGGTTCCAAAATTTGGATCATCTTCTACTAATAAGATTTTCTTGTTTTGCTCTGTCATAACTTTTACGATATTAATGGAAGTTTTATAATAAAGGTACTTCCTTTTTCTTTTTCACTTTCTACGGATATATGGCCTTGGTGATCTTCTACCATACGCTTTACATATGCCAATCCTAAACCATGTCCTTTTACATTATGTATATTTCCGGTGTGTTCTCTATAAAATTTTTCGAACACTTGTTTTTGGGCAGCTTTACTCATACCACTACCTTGATCTTTAATTTTTAAAAGAATGTTTGTACCAACATTTTCGGTAAAAACATCAATTTTTGGTGTTTCTGGCGAATACTTTACAGCATTATCCAGAATATTTACAATAACATTAGTAAAATGCGTTTCATTGGCTAAAACAGATGTTAGTTCAGCATCTAAATGTGTATTGATATAGCCTTTCCTATCTTCTACAATCAGCTCAATATGAGTGATGGCATCTTCAATTAATTCATGAAGATCTACGCGATCTTTACTAATATTTAATTCGTTTTTTTCTAGTTTAGAAATTCTTAATACATTTTCTACTTGTGCATGCATACGTTTATTTTCATCACGTATCATTTGTAGATATCGTCCTACGCGCTCTTGATCATTAATAACTTTTGGATTCTTAATAGCATCTAAAGCAAGGTTTATTGTTGCTATAGGTGTTTTAAACTCATGGGTCATGTTATTTATAAAATCTGATTTAATTTCAGAAATTTTACGCTGCCTAAAAAGCTGCAATAATGCGCTTGAATAGGCTATAATAATAATTGATGTAAAAATGATAGACAATAAGGTCATCCGGATTATAGAGGACTGAATAAATTTGTTTCGCTTTGGAAAATTTACCAAAAGCTTATAATTATTCTTGTCATAATCATTTGAAAAAATAGAAATACTAAAAGTCCCTTTTATTCTCTCAAAATTATCCGATTGCACTTTGGTGGCTAAATCATTACTATAAATAGCAAACTCATAGTCCAAATTTATATTATCATCTTTCAACTTTTCCGATAATAAACTATGTAGTTGATCTTCCTTAACCCGTTTATGAATTGGAATTCTGCTTGCAAGACCTTTAAAGGCTTCGTCAAAATTAATGCGTTCTGCTACAGACATTCGCCCACCTTTCATGAGGCTTAAAACTGGGTCATTAGGTGCTAAATCATTGTCAAGTGTAGTTTGGTTACTAAAAACTTTCGTTTCTGAAGTACCAATAATACGTTTTATATTAAGGCTATCTAAACCAATGTCAAAGAGCGAAGAAGATAATTTATGGTTCTCTTCTAAAATACCACTTCTATAAATGAAGGTTTCATTTGTATCATTAATTTGAGAAACGATGAATAATTTTGAAATGGCAACCGTATCTGCTTGTTTTTTTTCATCAATAAGTGTTTGGTATCTACTATAATAACTAAACAACTCTTTTTCCTCAATTTCACGAGAAGCATAACTCAATGCCTTCTTAACATTGAACGTAAATTGGTCTTCTTCGTTTTTTATGGAATTGTTAATATAATACGCTTGTACAAATATGATACCAACGAGCGATAAGCTCATTAACAACACCAATATGATGAATAACTTTTTGTTCATCGTTCAAAATTAACATTTTAACATTTAGCTATCTTAGCATTTAACCTTACATTAACAAAAATGTTAAAATTTAAGATATTGTCATTGCCTTTAGCAATTTTTTATGCGTATTAAGCACTTGTTTTTCAGTGTCTTGAATATCCAAATTCTCAATAACAAAATCGGCTTTTGCTTTTTTAATTTTTTCAGGCAATTGGTTCTGGATTATAGCTAAAACTTGGTCTTTTGATCGAGCATCCCTATCTATTACACGTTGAATCCTTACATTTTGTGGTGCAGTAACTAAAATGGTAAAATCGCATTCCTTATCGCCACCATGCTCAAATAAGATTGCCGATTCTTTTAAAACATATGCCGTTTTTTGTTTTTGCACCCATTTTTTGAAATGACTGGCAACTTTTGGATGCACAATAGCATTCATGCTATTTAGCAAATCCTTATTGTTGAATATGGCCTCTGCTATAAATGGCTTATTGAGTTCATCATGAATATAGGCCTCTTCACCAAATAGAACCTTGAGTTTTCGTTTAATTACTTTAGAACGATTCATGAGCAATTTTGCCTCAAAATCTGCAATGTAGGTTGGAATACCTATATGCTCAAATAATTTGGCTACGGTAGTTTTACCACTACCAATTCCACCTGTTAGACCAACTATTTTCATTCTGTAATAATATATTCTATTTGGTCATGATTAATTTTAACATGTCTCAATAGCTTGGGCTGTTTGGTTAATCTTGGGATTAAAAAGGTTTGATTTTTTGAAACTTCTGAATAATCACAAATAATTTCAAAATCCGATGCCGTTATGGATTTATAATTTGATAAACTTGTATAATAAGAAACGCTTATTTTTTTAGGATAATATTTCAAATTGATATTTTCTGGTACATTTATAACCGAAACTGGTATTTTTAATTTGCCTTCCGTAAACTTGGTTACAGTACCAACTATTTCTGTTTGCTTGCTTGAAAATTCTATGCCGTTCTGTTCTTTAGGTAATTTTAAGAAAACAGTAGAAACAATATCAGCGTTAACATCTTGAAGTTTTAAAGTATCGGTTTCTATAAACTGTATATCAGAAATTAACACATTGGGTCCAATAATTTTAATAGAGTCAGGTATTAATTTGAAGGCGTCCAATAAGTCATATCCAATGGCATAATCAATATTAGTCTGCAATTTTATGGGAACCATTTTTACAGCATTAACGTCATATTTAAAGTTTAACGTATCTGGATTAATATTTACCACCTCAACAGATTTGTCAAACTGTGATATAATATCCAAATAGGCTGAATTTTTATTCCAAATATAAACACTATCTGTTTTAGTCATATTGTTGCTAAAATCAATATCAATTTTTGGTTTACCTAAATAATATTTTAAAAAGCTAAATCCTTGCATTTTTAAGCCTACACGCAGAGTTTTATGTTGGTCATCAAAAATGATATGTGTTTCTGGAACATGTACTTTATTTATTTCAAACGTTATGGTATTGACATATGTTTTAGATAGTTTAAGCAAAATAAGAACCGTAAACGACATGATTAAAAACAAAAAGAACACATTAATTCTTTTGTTCTTGATGGTCTTTAATAATTTCGATTTTAGTGTGGTGCTCATTTGGTTTTAAAAAATAATTTTGGAAAAATATCCTCTGGTTTTCTATTACTTAATTTTAGAATACTATATGATTTTAAAAAACTAAATCCATAACCTGAAAACTGTATCACGGTTGCAAAAATTGATTGTATGGCAATTGTTATACTTCGAGTCTTCATTAAAGCTGAATTAAACACCAACAAAAAATAAATTCCATAAAGCATTAATAATTGAAACTGATTTAAAATAGTTAAAAATAATGCCAAAACAAAACCTAAAATAAATACCGATGGAAACCAATAGGTGATTTTTTTCGTTTCCGGATGCCATACATTTAAAATGGGCCGTACTAATCCAAATTTTGAAACTTGTTTATAAAATTTAGACCAAGAAATTCGACGTTTGTGAAACACAAAAGCATTTGGAATTAAAGCTGTTTCAAAGCCCAATTTCCAAAGTCTTATAGATAAGTCTGGATCTTCACCCGGATGAATATTTCCAAAACCGCCTGTTTTAAGGAAAGCCTCTTTTGATAAACCCATGTTAAAACTTCGTGGCTGAAATTTATTGATTTGCTTTTTATGCCCTCGAATACCACCTGTTGTAATGAAAGCAGTCATAGAAAAATTAATAGCCTTCTGAATATTGCTAAAAGTACTATGAGCAGCATCTGGACCACCAAAACAGTCAACATAACTAGCGTTTAAAAATGATATTACGTTATTTAAGTAATGTGG
>CBFHJN010000035.1:0-16372 GCA_965655805.1 Flavobacteriaceae bacterium | reverse complement strand
ACCGGGCTTTTGGCAATTAAATACCCCAAAACAATTGAACAATTTTTTTTGCCTTTAAATATTAAAAACAAATTAGACGATAAAAACTAAATTCAATGAAAAAAAAACTAAACTTTGACGTTTTAGATGGATTATTAAATAGTATAATTAACTTTTTACCCAAACTGTTTTTTGGGTTCTTGTTTATTCTTTTTGCGTGGCTACTGTTGAAGTTACTCCTATTCATAGTTAAAAAATCGTTGAAATTTGCAAAAATTGATGTGTTAACGAAGAAGCTAAATGATGTGTCATTTTTGAATTCTGATTTTAAAATTATGCCTGAAAAAATCATTCTTGTTTTTGTGAAATGGTTTTTTATCTTGGTTTTTATTATTGTAGGAGCAGAACTCCTGGAGCTAGATTTAATTTCCAATGAGGTGGGTAAATTATTAGGGTATCTTCCAAGGTTTTTTAGTGCTTTAGCCTTATTTGTTTTTGGTTTATATGGAGCCTCCTTTTTAAAGAACTCTTTAAAAACACTACTAAAAG
The DNA here is from genome assembly GCA_965655805.1 of Flavobacteriaceae bacterium. Classification (GTDB taxonomy): domain Bacteria; phylum Bacteroidota; class Bacteroidia; order Flavobacteriales; family Flavobacteriaceae; genus Algorimicrobium. Next base: position 15,844 of record CBFHJN010000035.1, on the reverse strand, counting down.
CAATTGATGTAAATGGATCTAAAATTATAAGTAATATTACTTTTATTATTTTATCCATTTTTGTTTCCATTATTTCTTTAAATCAGGCAGGAGTTAATACAGATATTATTACAAGTAATTTATTACTGATATTAGGTTCTTTTTTAGCAGCACTTACGCTTGCATTTGGTTTAGGTTCCAGAGATGTTATTTTTAGATTACTATTAGGCTTTTATGCTAAAAAAACCTTTCAAGTTGGGCAGCGTATTGTAATTGATGAAAAACAAGGTGTTATTTCTGCAATGGATAATATTACAATGGTAGTAACTTTTACTGATAGTAAAGTGGTATATCCTATAAAATATGTTACCAATAGTCGTGTTGAAATTATTGCTTAAAACTGTGTGACTTTTTAAAAATAATGTGTCTTAAAAGTATTACAAAGATTAAAACCCAATCATGAGCTATTTCGACATATTATATATTTTACTTTTAATTGTTTGTGTTGTAATTGTGATCTTTTTATTTATAATGGCAATAAAAGATTATAAATTATCAATAAAACTATATGATGCAATTAAAAATAATATAAATACAAATATGGATGATGTTGAAGAGGATTAAAGGATGATGTGTAAAAATAATAGGTAAAGATGAAAAGTTTTTATGATTATTAATGTAATGTTTTCATGACGTACAGATATATTGGATTGTATTATTTTGAAGGAAGGTTAATATGATTCTTTTTAAAGGGCTTTTTTTATAATTAAGCCCTTTTTAATTGCTTAATTCTGTTTTGATTAGCAAATTGAGCTCATTTCAATCTGTTTATTATGTAGTTATTTGTAATATATTACTAATATAAAAGATATTCAATATTTTGAAGGATAAATCGTTATTTTAATAAATTAATTAACGAGTAATTTCATGAAACACCATTTCTTATTGTTTTTAGTCCTAGTTTTTATTCCAATCTTTAAAGCCCAATCTCAAACAGATTTCGGCATTAAAGGAGGAATAAACCTTACCTTTTTTAAAGTAGTAGATGCAGGTTTTGGAGATAATCCCAAAGTGGAAGTAGGATATTATGCAGGCGTTTTTGCTGATTTTAAAGTAAATTCAGAACTTTCAATTCAACCTGAAGTATTATATATTGGGCTAAATGACTTCAAATTTGTAAATGCTCCTATTTACTTAAAATATGAAGTTGCAAATAGCTTATATATTTTAGCAGGGCCAAGTTTAAATTATTTTATCGATTTCTTTTCAAATAAATTTAAAGTACGTGCCGATTTAAGTACATCTTATCAAATAACAAACTCACTAGATGTACATTTAAAATACACACTTGGTTTTGAAGAAATTTCACCAAACGGTCTATTTTTAGGAGTCGATTTCAAACTCTAAAAAGAAAGGCTCCTTAAATTTAATTTAAAGAGCCTTTATAAATATATTTAATTTATCAATTCTATAAATGAATCACTTCGCCATAAGCATCTGCAACAGCTTCCATAACGGCTTCACTCATGGTTGGATGTGGATGCACAGCTTTTAATACTTCGTGTCCTGTGGTTTCTAATTTTCTACCTAAAACGGCTTCTGCAATCATATCCGTTACTCCAGCACCAATCATATGGCAGCCTAACCATTCACCATATTTGGCATCAAAAATTACTTTTACAAAACCATCTTTCGCACCTGAAGCACTCGCTTTTCCGGATGCAGAAAACGGAAATTTACCAACTTTTATTTCATAACCAGCTTCTTTAGCTTGCTTTTCGGTCATACCAACACTTGCAATTTCAGGAGATGCATACGTACAACCCGGAATGTTTCCATAATCTAAAGCTTCTACATGTTGGCCAGCAATTTTTTCGACACATAAAATACCTTCAGCAGAAGCAACATGTGCTAGAGCTTGACCTGGTGTTACATCACCAATGGCGTAATAACCTGGAATATTTGTTTGATAATAATCGTTTACTAAAATTTTATCGCGATCTACGGCAATACCAACATCTTCTAAACCAATTTTTTCAATATTTGATTTAATTCCAACTGCTGATAAAATAATATCAGCTTCTAGAACTTCTTCACCTTTCTTCGTTTTAACTGTTGCTTTAACACCAGTTCCAGACGTATCTACTTTAGTAACTTCTGAAGATGTCATAATTTTTATACCACTCTTTTTAAATGAACGCTCTAATTGTTTAGATACATCTTCATCTTCAACAGGCACCACATTTGGTAGGTATTCTACAATAGTAACATCTGTTCCCATAGCGTTATAGAAATATGCAAATTCAACACCAATAGCACCAGAACCAACAACAATCATCTTTTTAGGTTGTTCTTTTAGTGTCATGGCCTCTCTATAACCAATAACTTTTTTACCATCTTGCGGTAAACTTGGTAACTCTCGTGAACGTGCTCCAGTTGCAACTATAATATGATCGGCAGAATATTCTTTTCCATCAACGTCTATTTTTTTTCCAGGCTTTAATTTCCCGAAACCTTCAATAACGTCAATTTTATTTTTCTTCATTAAAAACTTAACACCATTGCTCATGCCTTCTGCAACACCTCTAGAGCGTTTTACAACGGCATTAAAATCTTTGTCTGCATCCTTAACAGATAAGCCGTAATCTTCAGCATGCTTTAAGTATTCAAAAACTTGAGCCGATTTTAAAAGGGCTTTTGTAGGAATACAACCCCAATTTAAACAAACACCACCAAGGCTTTCTTTTTCAATTACAGCCGTTTTTAAGCCTAATTGAGATGCTCTAATAGCTGTTACGTAACCTCCAGGGCCACTTCCAAGAACAATAATATCGTATTTACTCATTGTGTTTTTTTTAATCGTTTTTTGAAGCTACGAATTTACGAAACATAGCCGATATAATAAATTGTAGTTTCATTTTTTATTTGGGCGTGACCTAAAGGTCGTGCTATCCACTATATCTTTTGCAGAAAAAGCAAAAGGATGCCGTTCCTATCACTCACGCAGATGTACCAATTATTTGGCAATATGTAACAGCAATTAAGTTGTTTGTTAAAAAACTAAACTTTAATAGCTACCTGTTATTTAAATACTATTTGTTTTCTTCTGAAAATTTCATTTGGTTATAGACCGCTGATTTCCCTTTCGGAATCGATAAAGACTGCCAATCATCTGCTTTAAGCATTTTCCCGATATACGCAATTTGACCAATATGATAGGAATAATGACCTAGTTGCCTAAAAATGGCTTCAGATACTAAATGATCTTCATTTCGGATGTAGACTATTTTATCGAAATCGTAATTATTTAAAGTTTCAACAGCATCAAAAAGACATTTCCACCCACTTTCCCAAGCAGCTATCAATTCGTTTTTACTAGTGTAACTTGCTTCAAACTCTTGATCTCTTTGGCGCCATTCTTTTTCGCCATCTTCCGTTAAAAAGTTAGTCCACCTGCTAAACATGTTGCCAACCATGTGTTTTACAATGATAGAAATACTGTTTTCGGTACGGTTGTATTGCCAAATCATGTCTTCAAATGTAAGCTGATCAAATGTTTTATCACCTACAGTTTTGTAATAGGTAAACTGTTTTAAAATACCAGAAATTAACTCGTTTTTCATATAATAAAAATTGCAATACAAAAATACAGATTTTTATTAGGCTATGCTTTTACAGTCTGTTTATAATTTTATGATTCTGGAATAAACTTTAAAGCTACACCATTTATACAATGCCGTTTTCCAGTTGTTTCACTTGGACCATCATTGAAAACGTGCCCTAAATGACCTCCACAAGTTGCGCAATGTTCTTCGTTTCTTGAGTAGCCTAAATCATTATCAGTTCCAAAGGCAACATTACCTTCAATAACGCGATCAAAACTTGGCCATCCGGTTCCAGAATCGAATTTATGTTCACTTTTATATAAAGGTGTTTCACAAGCAGCACAAACATAGGTTCCTTTTCTAAAGTTTTTGTCCAAAGGACTTGAAAATGGACGTTCCGTTCCAGCTTCACGCATTACGTAAAACTGTTCAGCGGTTAATTCCTGCTTCCATTCGGCTTCTGTTTTGGAGATAGGAAAAGCTTTTGGTTCGTTGTCATTCTTTTTCTGAGCGGAACTATTGCAACTAAAGAATAAAGCAAATAGTACTGTTGTTAAGATATATTTCATAGTTTTTCTTGTTAAGTCGTAAACACCACTAAAACATAACAGGATATTATAATTTATAGTTTTTAAGTATATCTTTGTAGTGTTAATAATTGAGTCTTTTAGGTATGGTTCAATTTTTGTACATTTAGAATAAAAAATCAAAAACATGAAATTTAAACATAGTTTACTTGCAATATTTACCATTTTTTTAATTGTATCCTGTGCAACAAACCCTTTTACAGGAAGTCAAACCATGGCTTTCGTTTCTAATGATCAGTTGTTCCCGTCGGCATTTCAACAATATAATCAAGTTCTTACCGAAAATAAGGTTATAACAGGAACTGCCAAATCGGAAATGATTAAACGTGTTGGTCAACGTATTGCAACGGCTTCGGAGCGTTGGTTGAATGCAAATGGTTATCAAGGATATCTTGAAGGATACCAATGGGAATATAATTTAATTGATTCCGAACAAGTAAATGCCTGGTGTATGCCTGGCGGAAAAATAGCTTTTTACACAGGCATTTTACCAATTGCCGAAAACGAAACGGCTATTGCTGCCATTATGGGTCACGAAGTTGCTCATGCCTTGGCAAATCATGGTCAGCAACGTATGAGTGCTGCTTATATTCAACAAGGTCTTGCTTTAGCTGGAAATGTATTAATTGAAGACGATCAAGCACTTAGTATTTTTAATCAATCATATGGTGTTGCATCTCAAGTGGGAGGTATGTTGCCTTTTAGTAGAAGCCACGAAACAGAAGCTGATAAGATTGGATTAATATTAATGGCTATTGCTGGTTATAACCCTGAAGAAGCTGCGCAATTATGGAGACGTATGGATACACATAGTGGTGATGCAGCACCACCAGAATTTTTAAGTACACACCCAGCAAATGCTTCACGTATTCAGAATTTAACTAATTTAGTGCCTCAAGCAAAAGCAGAAGCCAAAAAGTTTGGTGTAAGCGACTTCAGACCGTTGGGAAAATATTAGTCGTTTAAAAATATTTGATTACTTTAGGGGCTGCTCAAAAAAGAGCAGCTTTTTTTATGAAACAACCACTGCCAAAAGGGAATAAAAAACTACTAAATGCTTGGGCTTTTTACGATTGGGCAAACTCGGTTTATACGTTAACCATTGCCTCTTCTATTTTCCCTATATTTTATTCAGCTTTATTTATTTCTGAAATTAAAAAAGTAACAGCTTTTGGCTACGAATTTAAAAGTACAGCACTTATAACTTTTGTTACTGCTTTTACGTTTTTGGTAGTTTCTATTATGTCGCCTCTGCTTTCTGGAATTGCCGATTATGTTGGGAATAAAAAAGGGTTCATGAAGTTTTTTTGCTACGTTGGCGGAATTGGTTGTATTGGTTTATACTGGTTTAGTTTAGATCATATATATATCAGTTTGGTATGCTATTTTATGGGACTAATTGGTTATTGGGGAAGTTTGGTTTTTTATAATTCTTACTTGCCAGATATTGCATTCCCAGAGCAACAAGACCGAATCAGTGCTAGAGGGTTTTCATTAGGTTACGTTGGTAGTGTTCTGTTACTAATTATTAATTTGACCATGGTAATGAGCCAAGAAACAGGAGAAGCTAAAATGGTCATGATGCGTTGGTCTTTTGTTATGGTAGGTATTTGGTGGATTTTATTCAGTCAATATACTTTTTACATACTACCAAAAGGTGTTAAAAATGATCGAAAAGTAACCCGGAATGTGGTATTGAATGGTTTTAAAGAATTACGCCAAGTATGGAATCAATTGAAAGAAAATTTACAATTAAAACGCTATTTACGTGCGTTTTTCGTGTTTAGTATGTCTGTTCAAACCATTATGCTAATTGCGGTTTATTTTGGAGAAGAAGAAATATTATGGGCAGATGATAGTCAAAAAACTATGGGTTTAATCGTGAGTATTTTAGTCATCCAAGTTGTTGCCATTTTAGGTGCTATTTTAACCTCTCGAGCTTCTGAAAAATTTGGAAATATTAAAACATTAATAGCAGTAAATATTATTTGGATGTGTTTATGTTTGGCAGCATATTTTGTCATTACACCCATTCACTTTTATATAACCGCAGGCTTCGTTGGTTTAGTCATGGGTGGTATTCAAGCATTGGCACGTTCAACTTATTCTAAATTTTTACCAGAAACTGCCGATACAACTTCCTATTTTAGTTTTTACGATGTTGCAGAAAAAATAGGAATTGTCATTGGGATGATTATTTTTGCAACCATAGACCAAATTACGGGAAGCATGCGAAATGCTATTCTATTTTTGTTCGTATTTTTCCTGTTAGGAATTATATTATTATTCCGTGTACCCAAGCAAGTAACCAAACAACAATAACGCTTAATTTTTTTATCATGAAACAATATCTCAAACCAATTACTCTTCTTGCATTTTCCATTTTTGTTATCACGTTTATAAGTTGTGATAATGAACCTTTGGACAGCGGACTTACTGAACGAAATGACAATACAAACGCATTTATTGGTGATTGGGAAATTGTTACGTTTGAAACAGAAACCGCTACTGAAATTACGTTTATGGGGCAAACTACGACGTCTGATACCGAAATTGATGGATTAGATATGGATTATATAGTGACCTTTACTGAAAACACCTTTACAACAGCGGGTGATTATTCCATGCACCTAATTTTAACATTAAATGGTATGGAAATGCAAAATCTTATTCAGTCTTACAACAATGTTTCGGGTTCTGGATACTATTCTACTGATGGAAATATCTTAACAACCGATGGTTCATTTTTTGAGTTTGAATTTCAAGGTGTTGATACATCTGAATATTCGGGACCACAAACGATTCAGTTCGCCTTTAGTAATGGAGGTCAAACCTTAACAACGCTTCAACAACAAGAAATTAGTGAAAATCAAGGAGGAATAGAAACCACTACAATCGTTAATTCGATAACAGTTCTAAATAAGTTATAAATTCAATTAAAAAAATCCGAAGTAAACACTTCGGATTTTTTTGTTGTTATTTTATTTCTAGCGTTTACTCACACTCCCAGAACCCGAAACTTTTGTATCCTCTTTTGCTGGATTTCCTTTATAAACCACATCACCAGAACCAGACACGCGGACTTTTAAATTAACATTACTTACCACTTGAACATCTCCTGAACCAGAAATGGTAACTTCGGTATCATCGGCTTCTAAGCCAAAGCAGCTATAATCTCCTGAGCCTGAAATAGTAACTTCTAAATCAGTAGTTTTTCCATTTAGTGTTATATCACCTGATCCGGTTAAATGACTTTCTATTTCGTTGGCCATAATATCCAATGTCATATCGCCAGAACCTGTTAAATCCACATCAAATTCATTTGCTGTAATTTGATTTTTGGTATATAAGTCGCCAGAGCCTGCCAAACTAACCTCGTTTATATCTTGAAAAGGAATGGTTACTTTTATGGTTTTTCCACGGCTTGTTCTTAAACTCACGTTGTTTTCGGTTTTTATAAACAATTTACCATTTTTTACTTCTGTAATAACATAGGGCAATAAATTTTCTTCGCCTTCAATTTTCAATTTTCCTTCGGTTCCGGCTACCAAAATATAATCGAATGATCCAGCGCAACTAATGCCATCGTAATCGCTAGTAGTTCTATCTATAGTTACGACCTTGCCGTTACCAGATATTTTTTCGCCCCATTGTGCGCAACTTACTGCGCTGGTTAGTAAAACGGCCAATAATAAGATGTGATTTTTCATAAGTGTTTGTTTTAAATGATTGATTTTTAGTTTTTGTCAATAGTTACGCTGCCGTAATCGGAATTTATCGTGATATTATTACTTGTTGAAGCAGAGCCGTAATAACCTTGATAATATTTGCTGGTTGACTCGTCTCGCCTTTTATTAAATTCGAAGCCTTCATGACTGCGAAGTGACGCATAATCTAAATCGATTTCAAAATTAAAATGATATTTAGGATCAAATCCAATGTTAATGCCTACATAATCGGAGGTTATTATAATGTTCTTGGCTGTTTCTTTGATGTTTTTTATTTTAATAGAACCATAATCGGAATCGATGGATACGTTTTTATAAATATCACCTAAAACAATGGTTAAATAATCGCCATTTCCACTCACATTATTAGCTCTATCTGCTGTTAGTGAACCATAATCGCAATCGTATTTTAAATCCTCAATGGTCTCAAATCGGGAGTTGGTATAATCAGCTTCTAAATCGATACTTTTGGCTTTGGCAACAACAAACTCACCATAATCGGCATTAATGGAGCCTTTATTAATGTATTCAAAATAGGAATTCTTCGTATAATCAAATTCAATCTGATTATTGGTACCCATGAGTTCTTTAGTGGTTATTTTGCCATAATCGCAATTAATTCGAGCATTTCCTTCTAATTTATCTAAATTAATGCTGCCATAATCATTTTCTAAATCGACTGAATTGGTCATTGGCATTTTAATAACATAATTAATTTTCATATTGATATTGCTACTGCTTCCCCAATTCCACCATGAATTAGATTTGCTTTTGTTAAAAATGGTCTCTGCCGAAACGTAGTTTGCGCTACCTTCAAAATCTACGGTTATATTGTCAATTTTTTCACGAACTTTATCTTCGTTGTTACCACTAACGGAAATGTTCACGACAATTTCAATTCGGTTTTCATTCCAGGTTATGACATCTAAATTCCCGTAACTATTATCAACCTTTAAGGTGGCATTATTAGAGACGTTAAAGGATTTCTTAATGGTTTTTTCTTCTGTATGCTTCACGCGTTTTTCAGGATTTGTAGATGCCGAAATAAGCATAGGCATCAATAAAAATGCGAGGATTAGTTTCTGTAAAATATGTGTTTTCATAGTATATGTTTTAAAGCGTTTTTTCTAATACGTTGTTGTTCATGTTTTTGACGTGATCAATCTGCTTTACGGTGTTTTCTAATACTTCAATCCGGTTTTGAAAATTAGAAATCATAGCGTAAATAACCCGCTGATCCTGTCCACTTTCACTTAAATCTGTAATAAGTATGTTATATTCTTCTTCCAATCTTTTTAACTGCACCATGGCATCTTTTATTAATAACTTCGTTTCGCTATTAGATGATGCTTCTAATTTTTTAAGTTCCGCTGAAATCGTGGCTGTAAAATAACTTTCTGTTTTAGCCATTTCTGGTGAAACGCTTGCCAATCCTGTTATATCCGTATTTGAATTTGTTCCAATAACTAGCGAAACAAATAACGCAATGGATGCTGCAATACCAATTATGGGTAACCATAATTTTCTGACTTTTGAAATAAGTGTCTTATGTTTTGATTGGTTGTTTAGTTTTGCTAAAAATCGTGCTTCATGATTTTTTGTAGGCTGTTCTATATCAAAATCAGCTTGCAAATCTTTAAATAACGTATCTAAATCGTCTGGTTTCATAATCACTGTTTTAATAATTTATAATAGGTTCTAGGGCTTGTCTTAATTTGTCTTTGGCTCTAGAAATGGTTGTTCTACAATTGGCATAGCTAACATTGGTAATTACGCCAATTTCCTCATAATCATACCCTTCAATTAAATGCAATGTTAGTGCAATTCTATAATTATCTTTCAAGGCGTTTATAGCATTCACAATCACTTTTACTTTAGATGAACTTTCCGTTTCATCACTTGTAATATTTGTGCCTTCATCTTCCAATTTGTACAATATACCATCAACTGGAACATTTTGGTGTTTGCCATTTTTGTTATAATGATAAATACTTTTATTTACCACAATCCGTTTTAGCCAAGCACCAAATGTTTGAGGGTCTTGTAACGAATCAAGCTTGGTAAAAGCTGATAAAAACGCTTCTTGCATAATATCTTCAGCTTCAAACGAATTTTTTACAATTCGAAAAGCGGTATTATACATAGCTTTGTAATATCTGTTATAAATTTCCAACTGCGCTTGTTGGTCTCCAGATTGGCACAAGGCTATGAGCTCTTCAATATTTTTTGTGGTTAGTGTCAAAAAAAAATCAGTTTGTTAGTATAAAGATGCTACAAAAACTAAAGTGTTACACTTTTAAAAGAAAAATGTTTTGCTACTCTTTAAATACATGGCATATTAATTGAATACTATAGGCAAATATACAGCAATAAGGCAGCTTTAAGCTACTGAAATCAAGTTGTATATTTGTAAAATGAATTATTAAAACATAAAGACGATTCTTTTATTAATGCGAATTAATGACAGAATGACTTAAATATATCTATGAAGAAATCTAATTTTATAAGCCTTGACAGTTTGTCATTTCAAGATTTTGATGAGAATTCAGAATTAATTCCATTAATGACACCTGAAGATGAAGAAGAAATAAACAAAGAAGCCTTACCTGAAACCCTACCAATTTTGTCTTTGCGCAATACGGTTTTATTTCCAGGTGTAGTCATTCCTATTACGGCTGGACGTGATAAATCCATCAAACTGATTAATGATGCTAATAAAGGGAGCAAAGTAGTTGGTGTGGTATCTCAAAAAGACGAATCCATCGAAAACCCAACAGCTGCTGATATACATGAAACAGGAACGGTTGCGCGCATATTAAAAGTGTTAAAAATGCCTGATGGTAATACAACGGTTATTATTCAAGGTAAAAAACGTTTTAAAATTAAGGAGGTTTTAACTGAAGATCCGTATATAAAGGCAACAATTCAAGAAGTTCCCGAAGCCAAACCAGCTATGCAGAACAAGGAGTTTGAAGCCATCATTGATTCGATAAAAGATTTATCGCTTCAAATTATTGAGGATAGCCCAAATATTCCGAGTGAAGCATCTTTTGCTATAAAAAACATTCAGAGTAATTCGTTTTTAATCAACTTCGTTTCGTCTAACATGAATTTGAGTGTTACGGAAAAGCAAAAATTGCTCGAAACAAACGATTTAAAAGAACGTGCGCTGGAAACCTTGAAATATATGAATATGGAGTTCCAGAAATTGGAACTTAAAAACGATATTCAATCCAAGGTTCAAAGTGATATGAACCAGCAACAACGTGAGTATTTCTTGCATCAGCAAATGAAAACCATTCAAGAGGAATTGGGTGGTGTCAGTCATGATGAAGAGTTGGAAGACATGCGCAAACGTTCTAAAAAAATGAAATGGGGCGAAAAAGAAGCCAAACATTTTGAAAAAGAATTGGCTAAAATGCAACGCATGAATCCACAAGTTGCAGAGTATTCCATTCAACGTAATTATTTAGACTTATTTCTGGATTTACCTTGGAATACGTTTAGTAAAGATAAGTTCGATTTAAAACGTGCACAACGTATTTTGGATCGGGATCATTATGGTTTGGACGATGTGAAACGTCGTATTATTGAACATCTTGCGGTTATTAAACTGCGTAATGATATGAAATCGCCTATTCTTTGTTTATATGGACCTCCTGGAGTTGGTAAAACATCATTAGGAAAGTCTGTTGCCGAAGCATTAGGTCGCGAATACGTGCGTATGTCATTAGGTGGTTTGCGTGATGAAGCTGAAATTAGAGGCCATCGTAAAACCTATATAGGTGCTATGCCAGGACGTATTATCCAGAGTTTAAAAAAAGCAGGAACATCCAATCCGGTTTTCGTTTTAGATGAAATTGATAAATTATCTAATTCGCATCAAGGTGATCCATCATCAGCTATGTTGGAGGTTTTAGATCCTGAACAAAATGGTGAATTCCATGACAACTTCTTGGAAATGGGCTTCGATTTATCCAAGGTGATGTTCATTGCCACCTCTAATAGTTTATCTACCATTCAACCTGCTTTATTGGATAGAATGGAAATTATAAATGTAACGGGTTATACCATTGAAGAAAAAGTGGAAATAGCCAAACGTCATTTACTACCAAAACAATTAAAAGAACATGGTTTAACGGATAAACACCTTAAAATAGCCAAGCCACAATTGGAAAAAATTGTAGAAGGTTATACACGAGAATCTGGTGTGCGTGGTTTAGAAAAACAATTGGCAAAAATGGTGCGTTATGCAGCCAAAAATATAGCCATGGAAGAAACGTATAACGTAAAAATATCAAATGAAGATATTATTGAAGTTCTTGGTGGTCCGAAATTGGAACGTGACAAATACGAAAATAATAATGTGGCAGGTGTAGTTACTGGATTAGCTTGGACACGTGTTGGAGGCGATATTTTATTTATAGAATCTATTTTATCTAAAGGAAAAGGAAACCTTACCGTTACAGGTAATTTAGGTAAAGTTATGAAGGAATCGGCTACGATTGCTATGGAATATATAAAATCTAATGCAGATGCTTTAGGGTTAGATCCAGATATTTTCGATAAATATAATGTACACATTCACGTACCAGAAGGTGCAACACCTAAAGATGGACCAAGCGCTGGTGTGACAATGTTAACATCGTTAGTGTCTTTATTTACCCAGAAAAAAGTTAAAAATAGTTTAGCCATGACTGGGGAAATTACGCTTCGTGGAAAAGTGTTGCCAGTAGGTGGAATTAAAGAGAAAATTTTGGCTGCAAAACGCGCACGAATTAAAGAAATTTTATTGTGTGAAGAAAACCGACGCGATATTGAGGAAATTAAACCAGAATATTTAAAAGGTTTAACCTTTCATTATGTCTCTGAAATGAGTGATGTTATTAAGCTGGCGCTTACAAATGAAGATGTAAAGAATGCCAAAAAACTGTAAAAAGTGACCTTACATAGATTAAAACCTCGAAATTATTTTCGAGGTTTTTTTATGAGGTAAAAATAAATTATACTTGCAGCCGTTTAAAGATGGACGTACTTTCGTTGTAAACTAATATGTTGAAGAAAATTACCACTGGATTTTGCTTGCTTTTATGCCTTTCTGCGGTTGCGCAAGTAGGTGGTGAATCCACATATCAGTTTTTAAATTTAATTTCCTCGCCACGTCAAGCCGCTTTAGGAGGAAAAGTGTTCACCAATTTGGATTATGATGTTACACAAGCTTTGACCAATCCTGCCGCCATAAATGATGAAATGGATAATCAATTAGCACTTAATTATTCCAGCTATTTGGGTGGTATTAGTTATGGAACTGCTGCATATGGCTACACTTGGGACAGACGCACACTCACATTTTTTGGAGGTGTAACCTATATAAACTACGGTAGTTTTGATGGCTATGATGAACAAGGAGTTTCCACAGGTTCATTTAGCGGTAATGAGGCTGCAATATCATTTGGACATTCACGCCAAATAGGGTACTCCGATTTTTATTTAGGCGGCACCGTTAAACTAATCACATCTAAATTAGAGCAATATACCTCTTTCGGTGCAGCGTTAGATGCTGGATTAATGTATGTAAATGAAGATATTGAATTTCAAGCTACATTGGTAGTGCGTAATTTAGGATTGCAAATAACTACCTATGCTGGACAAAACGAACCCTTACCATTTGAGGTGGCTTTCGGGATGTCGCAAACATTAGAAAATGTACCATTAAGATGGCATATAACGTTTGATAATTTGCAGAAATGGCCAATTGGTGTTTCCAATCCAGCACGAGCCGAAACGGATTTAGAAGGCAATCAAACACAAGAAAAAGTGGGTTTCTTCGGGAATGTTATCAGGCATACTATTCTGGGTGCTGAAATTTTTCCGGCAGGCGCTTTTAATATTCGCGTTGGTTATAATTTCAGAAAAGGTGAGGAGCTACGTATTGTGGATCAACGAAATTTTTCAGGAATTTCGGCTGGTATTGGTTTAAAATTGAATAAATTTAGATTCAGTTTTACGCATGTTCGGTATACAAGTGCTTCCAATGCCAATTTTTTCGGCATGCAAATAGATTTAAGATAAATGCAAAAAATAACCATTGCCATAGACGGATTTTCTTCAACAGGAAAAAGTACCGTTGCCAAACAATTAGCCAAACATTTAGGGTATATTTATGTGGATTCTGGTGCCATGTATCGTGCTGTAACCTATTACGCTATGAAGTTTGGTTTTATAGATGCTACGCAATTTGATGTGGTTGGTTTGGTTTCCAAGCTTCATGATGTGGTTGTTTATTTTAAACTGAATAAAACTACAGGTGTTGCAGATGTGTATTTAAATGGCGAAAATATAGAAAAAGCCATTCGCACCTTGGAAGTTTCTAACTTTGTGAGTCAAGTTGCAGCGATTCCTGAAGTACGCTATCAATTAGTAAAACAGCAACAAAAAATGGGTGCTGAAAAAGGCGTTGTTATGGATGGTCGTGATATTGGAACCGTTGTTTTTCCGCAAGCAGAACTTAAAATATTTATGACAGCTTCAGCTGAAACACGTGCCACACGTCGTTTTGATGAATTAACCCTTCGTGGTGACATTGTTACCTATAACGATGTACTTCACAACATTCAAGAGCGTGATTATATAGACTCTAATCGAGAAGATTCACCTTTAATGAAGGCGGATGATGCTATAGAAATTGATAATTCTCATTTATCTCTTGATCAACAATTCCAAAAAATCGTTAAGTTGGCAGAATCTGCGATTCAAGAAAACAATTAATTCTTTAATTTTTAGAAAATTACTTATTGTTTATTTGCGAAAATTATAGTATTTTTGCACTCCTTTTTGCGACACTTTAGAAATTAAGAGGAATAAACAAAAAAAAACAATAATCCTTCTGTGTGTTAGTCGCATAACATTTCTAAAACAACACAGAATACAAAACGTAATGCTCACGGTTTTTAAATAAAGAAATCGAAAAGCATTAGTAATCATTTTTTAAATGGCTGAAAAAGCAAAACAAGCGGAAGTTGAAGCAACGGAAGCAAAAGAACAAGAAGTAAAAACTGCAGATGCTCCAGTAGTATCTGAAGCACAAGCAAACCCTGAAAAATTCTTAAAGGATTTTAACTGGCACAATTACCAAGAAGGTATCGATGAGGTTGAAGATTCTCAATTAAAAGAATTTGAAAAATTAGTAGCCGAAAATTTCGTAGACACTTTAGATGATGAAGTTGTTGAAGGTGAAGTTATCCACATGACAGATCGTGATGCCATTATTGACATCAACGCAAAATCTGAAGGTGTTATTTCATTAAACGAATTTCGTTACAATCCACACTTAAAAGTGGGTGATAAAGTAGAAGTATTAATTGACGTTCGTGAAGACGCAACAGGTCAGTTGGTATTATCGCACAGAAAAGCACGTGTTATCAAAGCGTGGGATCGTGTTAATGCGGCTCATGAAACAGGTGAAATTGTTAATGGTTTCGTTAAGTGTAGAACGAAAGGTGGTATGATTGTAGATGTTTTCGGAATTGAAGCATTCTTACCAGGTTCACAAATTGATGTAAAGCCAATTCGCGATTACGATCAGTATGTTAATAAAACAATGGAATTCAAAGTTGTTAAAATCAACCACGAGTTTAAAAACGTTGTTGTTTCTCATAAAGCCCTTATTGAGGCTGATATTGAAGAGCAGAAGAAAGAAATTATTGGTCAATTAGAAAAAGGACAAGTATTAGAAGGTGTTGTTAAAAACATTACATCTTATGGTGTCTTTATTGATCTTGGTGGTGTTGACGGTTTAGTTCACATTACAGATCTTTCTTGGTCTCGTATTAACCATCCAAATGAGATTGTTGAATTAGATCAGAAATTAAATGTTGTAATTCTTGATTTTGATGAAAACAAATCTAGAATCCAATTAGGTCTTAAGCAATTATCAAAACATCCT
>CBFHJN010000034.1:0-16725 GCA_965655805.1 Flavobacteriaceae bacterium | reverse complement strand
GGCGGTTTGGCTTTAGGCGTTATAGTTTATTACTTGCCCATAACGCGTTATTTCGGTCATCACGAAATCAATACACTTATTTTAAGCGATTTTTCATTAAAAATGCTCATGCTTATTTTGTGTTTTAAAATAGTTGCCATTTCTATAACCGTAACATCGGGTTGGCGTGGTGGATTTATTATTCCATTATTTTTTACAGGTGCTACAGTGGGACTAATTATTCACCAATTTATACCATCTATTAGTTTATCATTAACTATCGTTAGTTGCATGGCTGCTATTAATGCCTGTGTAACCAGAACACCTATGAGTACAACCATTCTGTTGGCAACATTAACAGGTTTCACCTATTTTATCCCAATTCTGTTTGCTAGTTTAACAGGTTATTTTTTGGCACCTCGTATTCCTTTTATAGAATCTCAAATGAGTGAAAAAAAACACCATTAATATTCCTATTTTTCTCTAATTTCGCCACATGGTTAAAGACATCCAATTGCGCGTTACTTTAGCAGAGGAAGAACGCAAAGATATTTTACTCATTAAAGCGTCTCAATATCTGGATATGAGTCGTGATAAAATTTCAGGTATAAAAGTACTTCGGAAATCTATTGATGCGCGAAAACCTAAAATTATTTTCAATTATAAAGTCGCTGTTTATATCAATGAGCCGCTTCCAGAAACATCAGAATACACTTTCGACTATAAAGATGTTTCCAAAGCCAAACCCATTCATATTATTGGTTTTGGTCCAGCAGGAATGTATGCTGCTTTGCGTTGTATTGAACTCGGTTTTAAACCCATTGTTCTGGAACGAGGTAAAAATGTTAAAGATCGTCGTCGCGATTTAAAAGCCATCAATCAAGATCATTTTGTAAATGAAGATTCTAATTATTGCTTTGGCGAAGGTGGAGCTGGAACCTATAGTGACGGCAAATTATACACCAGAAGTTTAAAACGTGGTGATGTGCGACGCATTTTTGAAAACTTGGTTTATCATGGTGCAACCGATCAAATTCTAGTGGATGCCCATCCGCACATTGGCACGAATAAATTACCCAAAGTGGTTCAGAATATTCGTGAAACCATTTTAAAATATGGTGGCGAAATTCATTTTGAAACACGCGTTACCAATTTTACTATAAAAAATAATGCCATTCAAGCCATTCAATTACAAAATGGTGACGAAATGGAAGCTAATCGGGTTATTTTGGCAACAGGTCATTCGGCTCGTGATATCTTTTATCTCTTGCATAGAAAAGAAATTGCACTGGAAGCAAAATCCTTTGCCATGGGAGTTCGTGCAGAACATCCACAAGAAATTATAGACCGTATTCAATACCATTGCACTGGCAAACGAAGTGATTTATTACCAGCCGCTTCTTACAGTTTAGTGCATCAGGTTAATGATCGTGGTGTGTATTCTTTCTGTATGTGTCCTGGTGGTTTTATTGTTCCGGCTGCCACAGCTAATGGTGAAGTGGTAGTCAATGGCATGTCGCCTTCCAAACGTAATAACCTATTTGCCAATTCGGGTATTGTCGTTGAAATTAATGTGGACAAAGATTTGTATAAGTACGAACATTTTGGCGTTTTAAAAGGTTTAGAATATCAGAAAGATTTGGAGCGTTTAGCCTTCACTTCTGGTGGAAGAAGTCAGGTAGCGCCAGCACAACGTTTAACGGATTTTGTTGACGGGAAATTATCAGCTAGTTTAAACGCAACATCCTATCAACCTGGTTTAAATTCGGCACCATTACACTCCTTATTACCCAAATTAATTGGTAGCCGACTGCGACAAGGATTCAAAGCTTTTGGCGAAAAAATGCATGGCTATTATACCGAAGAAGCTAATATTATTGGTGTAGAATCCAGAACCTCATCGCCTGTAAGTATTCCTAGAAATGAGAAATTAGAGCATGTTCAAATTTCAGGCTTATTTCCTTGTGGTGAAGGTGGTGGTTATGCTGGTGGCATTGTTTCAGCAGCCATGGATGGTGAACGTTGTGCGGAAGCGGCTTGTGGATTAAGTTAACAGCTTTCAGTCGCAAAAAATTATTCATTTGAAATTAATAACTGAAAAGATTCAAGTTTGTTTTGGTCTCCACTGAATACTGTAAAGTCCGACTGAAAACTAATTTAAAATTTCCTATTTTTGCCTCAATAAAACTTAAAACACATGAACGCATATATATTTCCAGGTCAAGGTGCCCAATTTTCAGGAATGGGATTAGATTTATATGAAAAATCACCCATTGCACAAGAATTATTTGAAATAGCCAATGACATACTTGGTTTTAACATAACAGACACGATGTTTGAAGGGTCTGCTGAAGATTTGAAGCAAACCAAAGTAACCCAACCAGCTATTTTTTTACATTCGGTGATTTTGGCAAAAGTTTTGGGCGAAAGTTTTAAACCTCATATGGTTGCTGGACATTCTTTAGGTGAGTTTTCGGCATTGGTAGCCAATGGGACTATGTCTTTTGAAGATGGTGTGAAATTAGTTTCAACACGTGCTTTAGCCATGCAAAAAGCTTGCGAAATGCAACCAAGCACCATGGCTGCCGTTTTGGGTTTAGAAGACGCTATTGTTGAAAAAATATGTGCAGAAACAGTTGGAATAGTTGTGGCTGCAAATTATAATTGCCCTGGACAATTAGTAATATCTGGAGAAATTGATGCTATTAATAAAGCTTGCGAGTCATTAAAGGAAGCAGGTGCACGTCGTGCATTGGTATTGCCAGTTGGAGGTGCATTTCATTCACCATTAATGGAGCCTGCTCGTGAAGAATTAGCTGCTGCCATTGAAGCTACAAATTTCTTAAAACCAAATTGTCCAATTTATCAAAACGTAACAGCAAGTGCTGTTATGGATCAAGCACTTATAAAAGCTAATTTAATTTCGCAATTAACAGCTCCTGTCAAATGGACACAATCTGTGCAGCAAATGATTGCTGATGGTGCTACTTTGTTTACTGAAGTTGGGCCAGGAAACGTACTTCAAGGGTTGGTGAAGAAAATTAACAGAGATGCGCAAACAGCTTCGGCAACTTTTGAAATGGAAGCCTAATGAAAATCTCACGTACCACTTGGATTATCCTGCTTATAGTTTTTAATATTGCTATTGATCAGGTTACGAAAATTATTGTTAGAGCCGAAGTCATACCTGGCAGTCAAACACCAATTATTGGCGATTTGTTAACGCTACATAACGTAGAGAATTCAGGCGCTTTTTTAGGTATGGGAAGTGATTTTAATCCAACCTTAAGACTTATCTTATTGCTCATTCTACCAACTGTTGTGTTAGGATACGTGGTCTATTATATTATTACAAATAAGAGTTTAGATAAATACTCCCTAATTGGATTCTGTTGTATTGTTGGCGGAGGAATTGCCAATGTTTATGACCGTATTGTGTATGGTTCAGTAACCGATTTTTTCCATATAGATTTAGGTGGTGTGTTTAGAACTGGTATTTTTAACCTAGCCGATATGTCTGTCATGTTTGGCATGGGACTCCTTTTATTTGCAAGTTTTAAACATAAAAAGACACTAAAAGAAGCAAATTAAAAATATAAAATAACCCATAAAAAAAGGTGTCGAATTCATATTAGTTATGATTTTCGACACCTTTTGAATTTAAAAAAATTCTGTTTTGTAGCGCTACCTTGCTAATTCGCAAGCTTTGCAGTCTTTGATTTTTCCGTAATAGGTTTCACGATATTTGTGAATGGTTTTTACCGGAATCATTAAAAATTGTTTTTTAATGTAGGTTACTTTGGTTAATAATTCACCCATTTTTGGTGTGAATCTTTTTTCGACTTTCGTCTCGCGTTTTACTGTAATCAATCTCATGTTTTCTCGTATCATTTGGTACAAAGTAACGACTATTTTGAGTAATACACAAAAATACATTGCTAAAACACTGTAAATCAGAATAATAATGTTAATCTGATAATTGAATGGATGGATTATTGTGAGATGTGCAACAAATCCACTGAAAAATTATGAGATATTAAATGGTGAAAATGAAGTAATAGGCTACAAATCCCGAATATGTTGTTCCCATTTCCATGCGGATAGCATAGCTTCATCCAATGTTGATTGCGCCTTCCAACCTAATTCTATATTTGCTTTGGTAGTATCAGCATATGCAGAAATAACATCACCTTCGCGTCTATCTGCAATTTGAAAATTCAATTTTTTATTAGAAACACGCTCAAAAGCTTGAATAACTTCCAATACAGAACTACCAACACCTGTTCCAATATTAAAAGTTTCGTAATTAGTAGAATGTTTCTTGTTCAATAACCGTTTTAAAGCAACGACATGCGCTTTGGCTAAATCGACTACATGAATATAATCACGAATGCAGGTGCCATCTGGTGTTGGATAATCATCACCAAAAACAGACAAAGCATCTCGCAAACCAGCACCAGTTTGTGTTATAAATGGCACTAAATTTTGCGGCACACCTATAGGTAATTCACCAATTTTAGCTGTTGGATGGGCACCAATAGGATTAAAATAGCGTAAAGCAATTGCGTTTAAATTTTTTTTAACTTTACACGTATCTTTTATTATTTCTTCTCCTATTTGCTTGGTGTTTCCGTAAGGTGATTCCGCAGGTTTTATGAGTGCATTTTCTGTAATTGGCATCTCGTCAGCCTGACCATAAACGGTACACGATGAACTAAATATGAAATTTGAATTTTCTTTAGCAGCTAATTCTTGCAGTAAATAAACAAGTGTATTTAAGTTATTTTCGTAGTACATGAGCGGTTCTTGTACACTTTCGCCAACGGCTTTACTGGCTGCAAAATGGATAACACCTTCAATATCTTTATATTTTGAGAAGAAACTTTGAACAGCCGATTTATTCTTCAACTCCAGTTTTTCAAAAATTGGTGATTTACCAGAAATAGCTAAAATTCCTACTAAAACATCAATAGATGAGTTCGATAAATTATCAATAATAACAACCTCAAACCCTTCATTTTGCAATTCAACAACGGTATGCGAACCAATAAACCCTAAACCACCTGTAACTAAAATTCTACCCATTTATAAATTCTAAAACCTTTGATGCAATAAAATCTATTTGCTCCTCATCCAGTTCCGTATGCATAGGCAGCGAAATTACACTTTGTACTAATTGATTGGTTACCGGAAAATCAGCTTCCTTATAGCGATCGTCTTGATATGCCTTTTGTTTATGTAGTGGAATTGGATAATACACACCACAAGGAATATCATGGGAATTTAAAAATTTAACCAATCCATCACGATCTACATTTTTTGTTTTAAGGGTGTATTGATGAAACACATGACAATCACAAGTTGAACAATTCCCCTCACAATTTGAACTTGTTCTAAATGGAATTTCAATTTTAGCATGGCCTTTAAAAGCAGCATCATATTTCATGGCTGCCGCTTGCCTAGCTTTATTATACGCATCTAAATGTGGTAATTTAGCATTTAAAACTGCTGCTTGGATGGAATCTAAACGAGAATTTACACCCACCACATCATGATGATATCGTTCGTACATGCCATGATTTACAATGCCGCGAATGGTATGTGCTAAAGTATCATCATTAGTAAAAATAGCGCCACCATCACCATAACAGCCCAAATTTTTTGACGGAAAAAATGACGTAGAAGCTACATGACCAATAGTTCCTGCTTTTGCTTTCTTACCGTCACTATATGTATAATCAGCTCCAATAGCTTGGGCATTATCTTCAATAACATATAAATTATGTTCTTCAGCCAATGCCATAATGGCCTCCATATTGGCACATTGTCCAAATAAATGTACGGGTACAATGGCTTTTGTTTTTGGCGTAATGGCTTTTTTAATGGCTTCAATATTAATGTTGAAGTCATCTGGATTCACATCCACCAAAACAGGCGTGAGCTGCAAAAGCGCAATAACCTCAACGGTAGCTGCAAAGGTAAAATTGGCTGTAATAACTTCATCACCTGGTTTTAAACCCAAACCCATCATGGCAATTTGAAGTGCATCTGTACCGTTGGCACAAGGAATTACATGTTTTACATTTAAGTAGGTTTCAAGATTTTTTTGAAACTCATGGACTTTCGGTCCATTTATGAATGATGTATTATCAATTATTTCCTGAATATCAGGATTTACAACATCCTTTATCGCGTTATATTGACCTTTAAGGTCAACCATTTGAATTTTTCTCATATGCTACGAAATTACGAAATTCATTCACGCGAACCAATGAAATTATTTCAAAGAAATGTATTTTAGCATCAAATAATAACAATTGAGAATTATTTATAACATCGGCCTATACTTAGTGCAATTGGTTCTACCTATTATAGCGCTATTCAATAGCAAAATTAAGCTAGGTGTAATTGGTCGTTCCAATACGTTTTCTATTTTAAAAAAAACGTTAACGACTTCAGATAAAATACTTTGGTATCATTGCGCTTCTTTAGGTGAATACGAACAAGGACTACCCGTTTTCAAGGAGTTAAGAGCACTTTATCCAGATCATAAAATTGTTTTAAGCTTTTTTTCGCCTTCTGGTTACGAAATCCGTAAACATACTGATATTGCTGATTTGGTTGTATACTTACCTCTGGATACACCAAAAAATGCCAAGCGCTTTTTAGATTTACTGAAACCAGAATTAACCCTATTCATTAAATATGATATTTGGCCAAATTATTTATTAGAATTACAGAAACGCAAGCATCGAGCAATTCTGATTTCAGCCTTATTCAGAGAAGATCAGTCCTATTTTAGGTTTTACGGTGGTTTTATGCGTCATGCATTATTTGCTTTCGAACATATTTTTACACAAGATTTAAATACCAAAAATCTACTAGCAAGCATAAAATACACCAAAACAACCGTTACAGGCGACACACGCTTTGATCGTGTTTACAGTCAATTATCGCAGAATAACGACTTGGATTATATTGAAACCTTTAAGGATGATAAAATCTGCTTGGTGGCTGGAAGTACGTGGCCTGAAGATGAAACCATATTAATTAATTATATAAACAATTCCTGTTTCGATACGAAATTTATAATTGCGCCACATAATATAAAAGCTAATCAAATTCAAAAGCTTCAAGATGCATTAACTAAAAAAAACGTTCTCTTTTCAGAGAAAGCGGATAAAAACCTAGCCGATTATAATGTATTCATTTTAGATACCATTGGTTTACTTAGTAAAATCTATAAATATGCTGATATAGCATATGTTGGAGGCGCTATGGGTTCTACAGGATTACATAACACATTAGAACCTGCTGTTTTTGGCATACCTATTATAATAGGAAAGCACTTTGACAAATTTCCAGAGGCAGAAAAAATGATTTTAAATGGTGGAATGGTTTCAATAAATAACCAAGAGGAACTAAAAATTGCACTTAACCTTTTTATTAATAACCCTTTAAAAATTCAAGAATCTGGCAATCAGAATTTTAATTACATTAAAAAAAATACAGGTGCCGTAATCCAAATCATGAACTACATACGTATATAGGTGGAACTGCGAATTTTTAACGGATGTTAAAAAATGTTAAATTAAAATACATAATTTCAAAATTTGTTATTAAATTCGCACTGTTAAATAAACACTAAAACTTTTAAACTAATGAAAAAATTATTATTAAGTACCGCTTTATTATTAGCTTTATGCGTAACTTTCACATCTTGTAGAGATGAGAAAAATGCGGATAGCGTAGAAGAAACAATGGAAAACACTGAAGACGCGATGGAAGATGCTGCTGAAGATGCTGAAGATGCAATGGAAGATGCTGCTGATGAAACTGAAGGTGCAATGGAAGAAGCTGGTGAAGCTATTGACAATGCTGCTGACGAAACTGGTGAAGCTATTGACAATGCTGTTGATGCAACTGGTAAAGCTATCGATGATGCTGCAAATGCAACTAAAGATAAAGTTAACGACTTAACTGACGATAACTAATTAGATTTTATAAGTCTAATTGTAAAAGCGCTTCAAATTATTGAAGCGCTTTTTTTATTTAAACAGGTAAGATTTCTACATCATTTAAATTAGGCATAGACACCAACCATTTTAAATC
Organism: Flavobacteriaceae bacterium; assembly: GCA_965655805.1. GTDB lineage: Bacteria > Bacteroidota > Bacteroidia > Flavobacteriales > Flavobacteriaceae > Algorimicrobium. The sequence goes on along the minus strand of CBFHJN010000034.1, from coordinate 8,634 downwards.
GGTTTGAATCTTTACGCGAAAGGCGTCCATAGATCCTGGTTCACCATGCACTAAAAATACTTTTTCCGGAATGTTTTTTATGCCATGCATCCAATACAGTAAATCTTTTTGATCTGCATGTGCTGATAAACTTTCTAAATGTGCTACTCGCGCTTTAACGGGATAATATTTTCCGAAAAATTTAATCTCATGTGCACCATCTAATAATTGCCTACCTCGAGTGCCTTCAGCCTGGTAACCTACCAACAAAACTGTTGTTGAAGCCTCATCAATCAGTTGCTGTAAATAGGTTAAAACGCGTCCGCCTGTTACCATCCCACTTCCAGCTATAATAATTTTAGAACGTTTATCATCAATGGCTTTCCAGGTATCTCTATACGATTCTGTAATCATTACATGTTCACTCATGGCACGATACTCGGTTAGTTCAAGTTTATGCCAATCTGGAAACTGACCAAAAACGTTCAGCACATTTTGTCCCATAGGACTGTCTACAATAATCGAGATATTCGGAATTTTATTTGCTTTATAGAGTTTCCACAAAATGTACATTAAGGTCTGTAAGCGTTCAACAGCAAAACTCGGAATAATAAGATTTCCGTTCTTGTGTATCGTTTCTTTTACCAAATCTATTAAAACCCGTTCCACATCTTCTTCAGGGTGCAACTTATTTCCGTATGTGCTTTCAATAAATAGATAATCTGCCCATTCAGGTCGCTTTGGAGGTTCCAACAAATAATCATCCTGTCTACCAATATCGCCTGAAAAAACAAGTCTTTTTTCAAAAATATCCAATTCAATAAAGGTAGCGCCTAAAATATGGCCATTAGACTGAAAACGATATTTACAGTCTTCTGATAATTGTTGCCAGGTATATGGATTTTCACTTTGAAAACGTTTTATAGTTTTTTCAGCATCAAGAATCGTATAAAATGGCAATGCTGGCGCATGTTTACTATAGTTTTCTTTATTTGCTTTTTCGGCTTCTTCTTCATGAATTTTAGCACTATCCCTCAAAATAATTTCAGCAATAGCAAGCGTTGGTGCAGTCCCGATTATTTTACCTGTAAAACCCTGTTTTACCAAACGCGGCAAATAACCTACATGATCCAAATGTCCATGGGTTAATAAAACTACATCAATAGCAGCAACATCAATAGGTAGATCTTGCCAATTTAATTCACGCAATTCCTTTAAACCTTGAAACATCCCACAATCCACCAAAATGTTAAGGCCTTTGACTTCAATCAAATATTTAGAGCCTGTAACCACTTGGGCAGCTCCTAAAAATGTAACTTGAATTTGATTTAAGGGTTTATTCATGGTCGCAGAGTTGTTTGATTTCGTTTAATATTTTTGTTTTTCTACCTTCAGAAACACCTAAATGATCCAAATAAAAGGCATCATCAATTAAATCTCTACAAAGCACCACATCACGTGTTAATAAAAATTGCTTCTCACGTTTAGTTAGTAAGGTTGAAACCGTAATAGGATACAACCCTAGTCTATCGATACGATCTTTTAATCCGTCGTTTTTAGGATAATCCCAACTCAATAAATACAAACCAATACATTTACCGTATTGAAGCGCATCATGAGTAAAGCGCGTATTTGTTACCACCCAACCCTGTGTTAATTCTGTTTTATGTGGTTTGGCATCCCAATGCCTTTTCACATCCATAAATCGGGAAGCAATATATAATGGCACCTTAACGTTACAATTTCGTCCTTCCTCACTATGAAACTTACATTCTACTATGGTTGTATCACCGTTTTTATTGGCTACCACATCAATTTCGTGAGAAACACATGTACCTTGAAGAATTTGACCAACTTTGGTTTTATAACCTGAATATTTTAAAAGTGCAGCTATGAAATTTTCAAAGGGAAAACCCGTAGGTCCTAACTCATAAATGGCCTTTTTTAATTTATATTTTGAGGCATAATACCGTTTTTCTTTTTTGAGCAAAGCGTAAGCTCTGTTATAGATTTCTTTGGTTGAAATACCTTGATATAATTCATCGCGAACCGTATCTAAAATGCGAATAACCACATCACTTTCAGCTCCAGATCTACTTAAAGACTGCCGAAGTTTATCCAAAGAAAACTTAACCCGTTTTCCAGAAGATTTTACAATATCAATATCTAAACTGTTTGTGTTTTGTGACATATTGACCAATTATTAGGTATTAAAAACTAATTTATAGATATGAAGGTACCACTACGATGGTAATACCAAAAATGGAATTCCAATATGAAATCCTATCTGATCTATTCGCGATTTAAAAAAAAGATTTTCAAAAAATGTATGTTTGTTATTTATCATAGCCAACAAATCAACAGAATTGTTTTTTTGGAAATCCACTATTGCCATTGAAACATCATCATGAGGCACGTCGTGAAAGTCGTGCGTTGTATTCGTAAAATATGTTTGTAATTGGGATTGATGCTTTTTTTGAACAGGACTTAATTCATCACCAAAAGAAACATGTAACACATGTACTTTGGCATTAAGCTTTTTAGACATGTTTGATAGCGGTTGTAAATTTTTATCTTCGTACTCTATTTCGTAATCTGTTGGAAATAAAATGTTCGATATTATATTGTATTTAGCGGTTGTAGGAATAGCCAAAACTGGACATGTAGCGTTTTTGAACACATGCACTGTATGTGACCCAAAAAAAACTTCTTTAGAGCCAGTTGCACCTTTTGTTCCCATAATAACATAATCTATGTTTTTACTTTCCACAAGCTCTCTAACCTCTTTAGTTAGAGAATGCGATGCGGAAATGGTGCTAAAAGTATGATTTGGATTTTTAAATGAAGTTTGTATCTCTTCTATTAGGTTTTTTAACCCTGTGTTTGATGCAGTCTTTGCAGCTTCTTTTGCGTTAAATTCAGTGCCACCTATTTCCATAAACTCCATATTATCCACCATGGGAGCATAGCTATGAAGCAAGTAAAAATGGCAAACATCTTCTGAAAATAACTGTAAAGCATATGTTACAGCATGTTTGGCGTTGTTGGAAAAATCGGTTGGTAATAAAATATGTCTCATAGGATTGTATTTTTAAAAGGTTAATTCATTTTAATGGTTTTACATTTAGTAAACTTTTCAACTAAAAACTTATATCATACAGTTTATCAATAGGATGGAATTACCAAAAATGGAATACCAACATGAAAACCTATTTGATCAATTCGGGATTTAAAAAAAAGGTTTTCAAAAAAAGAATGCTTGTTGTTAATCATGACCAGCATATCCACCGGGTTTTGTTTCTGAAACTCACTGATAGCAGCAGATACTTCATCATTTCGTACATCATGAAAATCATGATGGGTGTTTTCTAAATAGGTTTTCAGTTTTAACCTATTCGTTTTCTGAATTGCTGTTAACGGATCACCAAAAGAAACATGCAACACATGCACACGGGATTGATGTTTTTCAGAAATATTTAGAAGGGGGTTTAAATTTTTGTCTTGATAATCAATCCCGTAATCCGTTGGAAACAATATACTTTTCGGTTTTTTGAAATCACCATTTCCTGGAATTGCCAAAACTGGACAGCTAGCATTTTTAAACGCATGAACAGTATTTGAACCAAAAAGAACTTCTTTAGCTCCTGTTGCGCCTTGCGTTCCCATTATCACAAAGTCAATACTCTTTTTCTCTACAACGTTTTTAATTTCTTGGGTTAATGTATTAAATGATGATATCATTTCAATAGTATGATTCGCGTTTTTATAATCTGTATTTATGCGCGTCGCAAACCGTTTTAAACCATCTAAAGAAGCCGTTTTCACCGCTTCCATAAGTTCAAATTGAGCTGCTGTAGATTGCATATAATCCATATTATAAACCACAGGTGTATACGTATGTAGCAAATAAAATGTGCATTCATCAGCCGTAAATAACTGCAAAGCATAACGAATGGCATGAAACGAATTATCAGAGAAATCTGTTGGTAATAATATTTTTTTCATTGGATTAGCTTTTTAAGGATTAGATTAATTTCGATTTATATTTTGCATAACGAAGAATGGAATTTCAAGATGTAATGTCATTTTATCAACGGTTGATTGTAAAAGCATGGTTTCAAGAAAAGATTCTCGACTATTAAGCATAACCAGCATATCTGTATCATGTTTTTCTTTAAAATGACTTATGGCCATGCTAATATTTTGTTCATTTTCGATGATAACATTAATCTCATTTTTACAAACTATTTCCTTTAGAAAACTCAAATTATCCTCTTGCCGTAGAGATAACGAATTGCTTTTAGAAACATACAACAAGTCTATTTTTGCACGATAAGGTGCAGCTATTTCGCAAAGCAACTTCAGCTCGCGACGTTTAAAAGGAACCATGAGGTTTGTAGGAAACAAAATGTTTTTTGGCTGTGTGTATGTATAGTTTTCCGGTACCGCCAAAACGGGACAAGGAACATACTTTATAACTTGCAATGTGTGACTGCCGAATAACACTTTTGGATCATTTGTTTCACCTCGCGTTCCCATAACAATGATATCTAGATTGTGATTATTCACTAATTTTCCAGCTTCATCTACCAAGGTATTGTTTGCAGAAACCATGTGATAATCATGCCTTGGGTTTGGAGATATCGTGTTTATGAATTCTAGCGTTTGTGCTAACTTGGATTCTACCTGTTGCTGAACGTCTTTTTCAATAGTTTTCAAGTTATCACGTGTAAGCGCTTTATTTTCATAAATTTCATCCGCAAAGGCATGCAGAAAATAAAAAGTACTCCGCTCATACTTAAACAGCTCTAAAGCATATTTTATAGCATTTTTGGCGTTATCAGAAAAATCAATTGGCATTAAAATTTGTCTCATAATATCACGTTTATTAATTACCTTAAGGTACTAATTATGCAAATCATTAACTATGACATTTATCACATTAACAAATATTTATAAATTGATTGTGTCAATTATTTTATAAATAAGGTAACTTTAATTTGAAATTATTAGTACTTTCCAAAGCCTTGTAAACGGCCTTGTTTTTAACCAACCGAAACACATGAAAAGTTACTCTTTTTTCACCATTCTCCTACTCTGCTTTGCTATTTTTGTTGTGGACTTAGGTGCATTTTACTGGTTGAAATCCATAACCAATCTGCTGGATTCTGTAGCCTTAAAACAAACGATTCATATACTATTTTGGTTTTTTACCTTCGGGTTAATTACAGCTATCATAATTCTTAAACTAAAAATGGATGCTATTCATCCAAGACGCAAACAACTTTTAATTAGTTCGCTTTACGGGTTAACAATTTCATCGTTTATTCCAAAAATTATCTTTGTTGTAGTTATCAGCATTCTTTATATGTCTAACTATGCTATTACATCTAAAGAATCACTATTAATTATTCCTCTACTAGGTTTATTTGCGGGATTTTTTCCTTTTTTTGCTATTGTTTATGCCATATTTAAATCCATCTATAATTTTAAAGTTCATGAACATACTATCAAATTTTCGCATTTACCAGAAGCCTTTGACGGATTAAAAATTGTTCAGATTTCCGATTTACACTTGGGAAGTTTCAACCACAGGTTTCATATTTTAGATCGCGCGTTCTCAAAAATAAATCAGCTAAATCCCGACCTCATATTCTTTACAGGCGATTTGGTGAACAACTATGCTTGGGAATTACGTGGCTGGAAAAAATCATTCCGTTATTTAAAAGCAAAACATGGCATGTATGCGGTTTTAGGAAATCATGATTATGGCGATTATAGTACTTGGGATTCTGATGACGCGAAACAGGAAAATTTTGACGGTATTACCCAATTTTTCAAAGACAATAATTTTAAACTATTGATGAATGAATCTGATAGTATTCAAATAAATAACCAACAAATAGCCCTTGTTGGGGTTGAAAATTGGGGAAACCCACCATTTAAACAATATGGCGATTTAGAAAAAGCGCTAAAACAATCAGAGCACATTTCATTTAAAATATTACTGTCTCATGATCCTTCGCACTGGACCGAAGAAGTTATAGGACATACCAATATTGCACTAACCTTATCAGGACATACCCATGGCATGCAAGCTGGTGTGAATATTGGAAAAAAAGAGTGGAGTCCTATAAAATATAAGTACAAGCATTGGGCTGGAATGTATGAAAAAAATGGTCAATATTTATATGTAAATCGTGGATTGGGCTGGATGGGTTTTCCTGGCAGACTTGGTATGCGACCCGAAATAACCTATATCACGTTACGAAAACTGGAAAAAAAACATTAAATTATAATTAAAAAATACAAGATGTCTTTTATAGATTATTACAAGGTTTTGGGAGTTCCTAAAGATTCAGATGAGCAAGCTATTAAAAAAGCTTATAGGAAATTGGCCCGAAAATATCATCCAGATTTAAACCCAGGCGATCAAACTGCTGAACAAAAGTTCAAGGAAATAAATGAGGCTAATGAGGTTTTGAGTCACCCAGAAAATCGTAAAAAATATGATGAATATGGTAAGGACTGGCAACATGCCGACGCTTACGAACAGGCCAAACAACAACAAAGTCAATATAGCAGTCAGCAGCAACAGTATTCTAGTTCTAATCAATTTAATGAAAGTGATTTTTCTGACTTTTTTGAATCCATGTTTGGTGGTGCTTCTAGAGGGCAACAACGACAGACTGGATATAGAGGTCAAGATTATAACGCGGAATTACAACTGGATTTAAAAGATGTTTACACAAGTCATAAACGCACACTAACGGTAAACGGAAAAAATATTAGAATCACTATTCCTGCTGGAATTGAAAATGGCCAAATCATAAAAATATCAGGTCATGGTGGACCAGGCGTCAATAATGGTCCAAAAGGTGATTTGTTTATCACCTTCACCATAAATAATACAACGGCATTTCAACGTGACAAAGCCAATCTATACAAAACTGTCGAATTGAATTTGTACACCGCACTTTTAGGTGGTAGTATTACGGTAGATACGTTTGATGGCAAGGTAAAATTAACCGTCAAGCCAGAAACGCAAAATGGCACGAAAGTGAAACTAAAAGGCAAAGGATTTCCGGTTTATAAAAAAGCTGATGCGTTTGGCGATTTATTTATCACCTTCGATATTAAAACACCAACAAATCTTACAGACCAAGAGAAAGCATTATTCACTGAATTATCAAAACTACGATAACTATGGACACAAAAAACGTTATTACCGTAACCAAATTCTGTCAGCATTATGATATTCCAGAACAATTTATCTTATCGTTAAACGAGTATGAATTGGTAGAACTTGCTACGGAACAAGACACACCATGCATATATATTACCGAAATACAATCTATTGAAAAATTGATTCGTTTTCATTTTGAAATGGATATCAATTTAGAAGGTTTGCATGCTATTTCAAACTTATTAAATAAAGTTGAACAAATGCAGGATGATATTCGAAATCTTAAAAATAAGTTGCGGTTTTATGAGGATGGGTTGTGAGAACAGCTTACCATACAAGAACCGTACAAGTTAAGTGCAATTTATTTCTATAGACTTCACATATCCAACGATTCGGAATAATACTGAAAAAAAAATTGAGTAAAAGTTCTTTTAATCAAGCAAGAATTGACTCCGTCGCGCACCATTTCAACATCTTGTAAAAAACCAATTCGAAAGAGTGGTTTGGTTATCTATATTAAAATATGAGAAAGCGCACTTTCATGTATATTTATTAAATAAAAAAGCCGAAACATAAGTTTCGGCTTTCTATTTGTACTGAAGACGGGACTTGAACCCGTACGTCCTAAACGGACATTGGATTTTAAGTCCAACGTGTCTACCAATTCCACCACATCCGCATTGGAATTTATTTTCAAAAAGTTTTCAGAGCGAAAGACGGGATTTGAACCCGCGACCTCCACCTTGGCAAGGTGATGCTCTACCCCTGAGCTACTTTCGCAATTTTTAAATGAACGTGCAATATTGTTTATTGCGGTTGCAAATTTAAAATATTTATATGAATTGCAAAGCCTTTTTTAAAAAATAATGCAATTTATTTTAAGCCTGCTTTTTCTTTACCAACATGCGCTTAATTTCGTTCAATTTCATTAAAGCTTCTACTGGCGTAAGTGTATCAATATCAATGTGTAAAATTTCTTCCTTTATGTTTTCTAATAATGGATCGTCTAAATTGAAAAAACTCAATTGCATCTCGTCATCTTTCAAACTTTTCACTTTATCCGTCAATTCTTCGCTGGAATGCGATTTTTCAAGCTTCTTTAAAATGGTATTTGCACGATGTAATACCTGTTGTGGCATACCTGCCATTTTCGCTACGTGAATTCCAAAACTGTGTTCACTGCCTCCAGGAACCAGTTTTCGTAAAAACAAGACATTGTCCTTTAACTCTTTTACGGACACGTTGAAATTTTTAATCCGATCAAACGTTTCCGTCATTTCATTCAACTCATGATAATGTGTCGCGAAAAGTGTTTTAGCCTTCGCTGGATGTTCATGTAAATACTCACTAATAGCCCAAGCTATAGAAATACCATCATAGGTACTTGTTCCGCGACCTATTTCATCTAAAAGCACTAAACTGCGTTCGGATAAGTTATTTAAAATGGAAGCCGTTTCATTCATTTCTAC
>CBFHJN010000033.1:2092-17118 GCA_965655805.1 Flavobacteriaceae bacterium | reverse complement strand
CTTTCATTTACTTTTCTATTTAAAAATTTTTAAAAAAATTAATTATGTGGCTACAAATATACATTATCTTTAAAAAACAATACTGATTTTTTTGTTTTTCATAATTTGATAAAAGGTGAAATAATTGATTCATTTTTGAGTTATTATCTAAATTAGTAGTGATAATCATTAAATAAATTTGGGTAATTACGCCTATTTTATATATTTGTTAGTATTTTGCTCTAAAGACATGAAAATCAGACTATGCTCAAATTGAAACTATTACTAGTATTTCTATTCCTATTTGCTGGTATGCAATCGGGTTTTTCGCAATTGGGTTTTTCGCATGAGATTGGTGCTATTGTAGGTCCAGTTCAGTTTAGATCAGATTTTGGTGTTCGTAATCACGAAGGTACTAACTATGGTAACTCGGGTTATGGTATAGGTCTTGTTCACTACATAAACTTTGCGTATCGAGCAGATTGTAATTGTTATTCTACCGACACTTATTTTAACGATCATTTCAAACTACGAAGTGAAATTTCTTTCAATAAAACGAAATTAGATCATCATGGTCAATGGGCTGAAGGCAGTAATGAGAATGCCGAAAAACTGCGTAGACACAATGGTGAAGCTAATAATTTTGATATCGGGATGCAGTTGGAATATTTCCCGTTGAGTATTCGTGATTTTCAATCTTTTAGTTACAGATTAGCACCTTTTATTAGTCTTGGCGCACATTACACGTCTTACAACCCCAAAGCCTACACAGATTATGTAAATCCAGCCACAGGAATAGCAGATAATAATATTTTAAATGCAAGTAATTTTTGGGGACCTTGGGAGCCTGGCTCTATTAACCCAGCTTCTGGAAGTGCTTGGTCAATGGTTACTAGTGTTGGTGTTCGTTATAAGTTAACAGCGTTGTCTGATTTAATGCTAGATCTACGGTTACAAACGTATTTTAGCGATTGGATTGATGGCTTAAACCACCAATTAGAATCCAATAAAAACAACGATTACCTGCTTTGGCTAAACGTTGGCTACATCTATTATTTAGATTAAAAAAGTTTCTTGTTTACTGGCCAACTTTTAAAAATTCCGTTTTTGCAATTTCATTTTTTTTACTAAATAGCCAATAGGCTGTCTCCATCCATCAAGGACATTTTAACCTCATAAAGTTAAAGATTAATTCGGTGTTTTCACCTGCAATAATTACCTTTATATGATAAATAAATCAGCGCAACTATGACACGTCTACTTTTACTTTTATCGCTAATTTTTCTCGTTTCTTCATGCCAAGACGAAGAACCAAAAATTACGTTTTCAGAAGTAAACATGACTACCAATCAGAATAAAATTGTGGAAGTAAACATTCCTCAAGCCGAAGGTCCTGAAACTGTTGCCAAGACAATTAATCAAGCTATTGAATCAAACATCAGCGCTAGCTTAACTTCAGATCCAGATTTACAAACTAAAAACATGTCGGTTTCTGAAAGTATTGACTATTTTAATACCGAATACAACAACTTTAAGAGCGAATTTCCAGATAGCCCATTGGCATGGGAAGCTCAAATTGATGGTGAAATTATGTACCATTCTGAAGCGGTAATTTCTGTTGCCATGACAACCTACCTAAATACAGGTGGTGCCCATGGAATTTTAGTTATTAACTTTTTAAATTTTGATGCGTTAACAGGTCAACCCCTAAAAAACGAACAACTTTTTAATGATTGGGAATCGTTTAAAACCATTGCTAACGATTATTTTAATGATCACATAGCAGACAAAAAAGAGTTATATTTTGAACCCGATAATTTTGTCCTGCCAGAAAATATTGGCTTTAATGACGAAGGCGTAATTCTACTCTATAACAGCTATGAAGTGGCACCATATTCTACAGGATTAACCGAATTTACCATTCCTTATAATGATTTAGTAGCCTTTTTAAACTTTATGTAATGTAACTAAAACCAGTTGTTTTTTTTGGAAATTTGACGGTTAACACAGCTCGTTTACCATAAATGAGTTTACTTTGTAAAAAATTCTGAAAAATCAGCTATTTTATTCATGAAAAAAGTCTACTACTTAAAAACGTGTAATACGTGTACCCGAATAATTAACAATATTAATTGGCCTTCTGGTTTTGATTTTCAAGACATTAAACAGGACGCCATAACGGTTAAGCAAGTTGAGGCTATGTATGAACTTTCAGGAAGTTACGAAGTGCTTTTTAGTAAACGCGCCAAACTATACAAAGAGATGGACTTGAAAAACGCTGATTTAAAAGAAGCCGATTTTAAGCAGTATATTTTAGAGCATTACACCTTTTTAAGCAGACCTGTTGTTATTTTTAATGACCGAATATTTATAGGTAGTTCCAAAAAAACTCTTGAAAATTTAAAAGCAGCTTTAGGTGAATAGTACGCGAATTTTGGCACTTGTTGCCGTATTTATGGTACAAGTTATTTATGGTTTTACTTTTACCTTTGCCAATGACGTTATAGATGATGGCCACATAAAACCCTTCGGTTTTATTGTACTGCGTGTTTTAGGTGCAACCCTTCTTTTTTGGCTATTAAGCGTTTTTACACCGAAAGAAAAAATTGATAAACAAGACTATGTTAAGTTCTTTGTGGCATCTATTTTCGGAATAGCCTTAAACATGCTGACCTTTTTTAAAGGTTTTGAGTACACCACTCCTATTCACGCTTCCGTAATTATGACGGTTGTACCGATTGTGGTTCTTACCCTTTCTGCTATATTCCTAAAAGAACGGATAACTAGCTTAAAATTATCTGGTATTATTTTAGGGTTTTCCGGCGCAGTTATTTTAAGTATTTACGGAAAATCCACGCAAATGGGTGATAATATCCCTTTAGGAAACTTATTGGTATTTATCAATGCGGTTTCATATAGTATTTACCTAATTCTTATTAAAAAAATAACCGAAAAATACCATCCGTTTACCTTTATAAAATGGTTATTTTTATTCGGATTTATTTTGGTTTTACCGTTCGGTTATAACGAAGTAAGCACTATTGATTGGCATGGCTTTCCACCATACATAACATTTTCAGTACTATTTGTTATAATTGGAGCTACGTTTGGTACCTATTTATTAAATCCCATTGCTTTACGTCATTTAAAAGCATCAACCGTTAGTACGTTTTTGTATATTCAACCCGTTATTGCTGGAATTTTCGCCATATTAATGGGTAGCGATACTATAAACGTCGTAAAATTTATAGCTGCAGGATTAATATTTTCTGGTGTGTATTTGGTTACTAAAAAGCCTAAATTAAAGGTTTAAATGTACCGGTTTTTTGCTACCAACACGTGTATCTTCTTTTGTCAAATACCTGAAGTTTTTTGTCTTCGGAAACGTCTCGGCTTGCTCCAACAGTTCTGCAGGTAAATCCACCAATTTTCGGGTTTTCAAATCCATCCAAGCTCCAAGCATTTCGCAATGCGCTATATTTTCGCCTGTATGATTGTAGAAATTATGATCAAATTTAAAAAACATACCATCTTTACTTAATCCAGAAACCTCCAAACTTACTGTTAATGGTTTTCCCATAAACACTTCTTTAAAATAATACATGTGTTCATAAAAAACCACTGGACCAATATTAAAGTGTGCCAGTTCCTTCATAGAAAACCCTTTCTCAATTAAAAAAGCCATACGCGTATGACTCATAAAATTGGTATAGGCACTGTTGGCTAAATGTCTGTTGGCATCCACATCACTCCAACGAATTTCGAATTGTTTGGTATACATTTTTATAAAAAATTAAGTTGCAAACTTACATAATTCTAATTGCTACGCATAATATGCGCTTACAGTTTTCTAAACCTCTAGTTTTAATTACCTTTGTGCAACTTTATATTTAAATTATGATACATTCAATGACTGGTTATGGGAAATCTGTTTTACAGTTGCCTACCAAAAAAGTAACGATTGAAGTGAAATCGTTAAACAGTAAAAACCTAGATTTGAATGCCAGAATGCCTTCAATTTACCGAGAAAAAGAATTAAGCTTACGCAAACTTATTGGAAACCAATTAGAACGTGGCAAGATTGATTTTTCTATTTACGTAGAAATGACAGGCGAAGAAACTAGCACACAAATTAATAAGCCAGCTGTAAAACAATACCTCAAACAGCTTAAAGAAGTAGTAGATGGTGATGAAACCGAACTACTAAAAATGGCTATACGTTTTCCAGACGCTTTAAATACCGAACGCGAAGAAATTGATGAGAATGAATGGCAAATTATTTTAAACGAGGTTAAAGTAGCCCTAAAAAACATTGACACCTATCGTTTAGATGAAGGCAAAGTACTTGAAGCTGATTTTAAAAACCGTGTTCAAAATATTGCAAATATTTTGGAGAACATAATTGCTATGGATCCAGATCGTATTGAAGGTGTTCGTGAGCGTTTACGAAAAGGTGTGGAGGAATTGAAAGAGAAGGTAGATGAAAACAGATTTGAGCAGGAGTTGGTTTTTTACATTGAAAAATTTGATATTACCGAAGAAAAAGTCCGCTTAAAAAACCATTTAGATTATTTTGTAAAAGCTCTTGATTCCGATGATTCTAACGGAAAAAAATTAGGTTTTATCAGTCAAGAAATGGGTCGTGAAATTAACACCATTGGTTCCAAAAGTAATTATGCGCCTATGCAGAAATTGGTGGTGCAAATGAAAGATGAACTAGAAAAAATAAAGGAACAATTACTTAACGTGTTATAAGCGTTTAAAATTTAAAAACACATACTTTGACACAAAAAACCAATACAAAATCTGGTAAATTAATTGTATTTTCAGCACCATCTGGATCAGGAAAAACCACGATTGTTAGGCATCTTTTAGGACTTGACACTTTAAATTTGGAATTTTCAATTTCAGCAACATCGCGGGAAAAACGCGGTGAGGAAATACATGCCAAGGACTACTATTTTTTATCGGCTCAAGAATTTAAAAATAAAATTAAAGCCGATAAATTCCTCGAATGGGAAGAAGTATATCGTGATAATTTTTATGGTACTTTAAAAACGGAAGTAGAACGGATTTGGGCACTGGGCAAACATGTTATTTTTGATATTGACGTATCAGGCGGTTTGCGTATTAAACGAAAATTCCCAAAAGAAACATTGGCTATTTTTGTAAAACCACCCAGCATTGACGAGCTAAAAATCCGATTAAAAAAACGCCAAACAGAAAGTTCAGACAAAATAAACATGCGAATTGCCAAAGCATCAGCAGAGTTGGCAACAGCGCCACTTTTTGATGTTATTATTGAAAATGACAATCTAGATAAAGCTTTAGCAGAAGCTGAAAGTTTGGTTTCAAACTTTATTAAATCTTAAACAATTATGAAAATAGGCTTATATTTTGGAACCTTTAATCCTATTCATATTGGACACCTTATTATTGCCAATCAATTAGCGGAACAAAGCGATTTAGACCAAATTTGGTTGGTAGTAACTCCGCAAAGTCCATTTAAAAAAAAACAATCGCTTTTGGATAATTACCAACGGTTGGAAATGGTTTTTCGTGCAACTGAAGACTATGATAAACTGCAACCAAGCGATATTGAATTCTCCTTACCACAACCTAATTACACGGTAAATACTTTAGCGCATTTACAGGAGAAATATCCACATCATGAATTTTCGCTTATCATGGGTGAGGATAATTTGAAAAGTTTTCACAAATGGAAAAACTACCAAATTATTTTAGATAACCATGATATTTATGTGTATCCTAGAATTTCTGAAGGTAAAATTGAAACCCAATTTGATGGTCATAAACATATTCATCAGGTTCACGCGCCAATTATAGAATTATCGTCCACATTCATTCGTAAATCTATTAAAAATGGCATCAACGTCAAACCTATGCTGCCACAGTCGGTTTGGCAATATATAGATGAAATGAATTTTTACAAATAAATCTTCGCCTTAAAACGTCTCAACCTACAGAACAGGAATTTTAATTGTGTTAATGGCTACTTTATAACTGATTAAATCGGCTTGTATGGTTCTATTTTCTGGATGCATTGATTCCTTAAATAAATTTTGATAATAGGCAATTCCATTTAACAAATTACTCTTAAAAGCATGCCATTTTTTAATGTGTTTAGCAGTTAAATCATCGGTAAATGATGCGATATCATTCCTTAAATAATCCACATACATTTTCAATTCTTTGACAAACATATTAGGTCTGTACCCATCTGATAATACGTTCCCGCTTCCGTAAATATGCTGAACCATTTCTGTTAATGACACTTCTTTATCAAAGTAAGCTAGGTTAGGTCCAGGACATATAACAACGCCTTGTTGCTGACCCTTAATTGGTAGCGCATTCTCCAGATAAGAAGCATTTGCCAAACCAACGCAAAGACAGGCTTTTTCGGTAATCTTATTTTTTGCTATTTCATAAACATTTGGCTGCATGACTTCTTTTTTAGCATGCAGTTCTTCCAATTTAACATCTTGATATTTTTTAGAAGCTGTACAAACACCTTCTGGCCCAAATTCCTTACTTAGTGCTAAAAACTTTTTAGGACAAGAACTTCCGGCTTTGTTTGAGTTAATGCGCTCTTGTTTAAAAAATTCATTTGACGTTCCTTTTAGGGTATTAAAAGGTACACCTAAAGGCGAAATACCACTTAAGTATAAATCGGTTTCCTTTGCGCATGCCAATAGTTTGCGTGTTTCAACATCTACAGATGTGGCATCTGGCACCAATAAAAAAGGTGTTCCCCAACCTACCGAATCTACTTGGTAATTAGTCAATAAAAAATCGTGTTCAGCTGCCGTACCAACACCACCTTGAACGGTAATTTTTAAATGCAACGGTTGTTCTGGAACAAACACCTGTTTATCCGCTAGGGATTTCACTAAAACGGCATGCGTATCTTGAATGAGTTCCGACTTTTTACTTTTAAATTCTTCTAAAATGGGCCCTAATAAATGCCCTTCAGTAGCAAAAGCATGACCACCACAGTTTAATCCTGATTCTATCCGATATTCAGAAACCCAAAGTCCTTTTTTGGCTAAAAATTTTCCTTGAATAATGGCTGAACGAAAATCACTCACTTTTAAAATAATTTTCTTTTTTAATTGATAATTAGCGTCTGGATAAAAATCAGAGAAATTCTCAAAATAGCTATATAATCTTGGATTCATACCAGCAGAAAGCACAACCGACGACTGTAAATTACTATTAGCAAAGCCACGAAGTGATGCGTGTGCATCATTAAATTCTACAGGTAATTGCTCGGATTTTACAAAGTTATCCTTATCCACTTTTGTCATGATGTTGACATCAATCTCACCAGCATTTAAGTGTGCGTCAATATAATTTTTTATGCTTTCTTTAAATACCAGACCTTCATCTATTAAATTTGAAAGACCTTGTTTCATGGCTGATTTATTAGGAAGCATTTCCAAAAACGACTCTAAAGCTGATTTACTTTCTGAAATTTCCTCTTTAAATTTCACAAACTTTTCCTTTACTATCGTATCTACTAAATTCAGATATGCTGTAACGCGTTTAGCGCGATAATCTTCAACCTTTTTTGAAATTTCCTGATAAGGCAAACTAAATTTTTGACTGTAAAAAGCATTCATTTTTTCTAAAAGCTCATCGTCAATAATTGAAATTACGGACGAAATGCCATATTGCGCCACACGAATTGGGCTATCTATGGTATAGGCTAAACCCATAACAGGAATGTGAAAACTATGAGTGTGTTTGTTGGCGAACATGCGGTATTTTTTTTAAAATAATGAAGCCACAAAATTGATAAATTTCCACGGCTTAAAAACTGATAAATATCATACCTTTTAGTCTTTTATTTATTTATTTTTGAAGTTTCATTGTCTCCAGATTTTGTTTACTGAAGTTCTATACCGGTTTTCCAACAAAGTATCACCTATTCCTATACGTTGGCGAACACTGTTTTTTTAATGGTTCAATACCATTGTAATGGTAAAAACTATGGATGATTATTAAAAAAGCCTATACTTTTTATTATATAAAATTTCATTAGGTTTGTAGGTGTAGACTTGAAGGATATATAGACACTAGTAACTATATACATACGTTGGCATTCATTTATGAAAAACCCTCAAACATATTTATTAATCTTAATTTTTCTAATATCTGGATGTTCTAAAAAAGAGAAAACCGAATTGAATGGTGTTTGGTACAATGTGGATTTAACTAAAAGAGAAAATTATTACGAAGCCCATATTACGGACACTGGATTTGTAGTTATTAACCAAACTGGATTGAGTTATTTATCTACTTACGAGCTTAAAAATGACAGTCTTATTCAGTATATAAGAGACCCTTTCTCAAACCGAAAAATAATAGACACTCTGAAATTTGAAATCGAACGGAATCAAGACTCATTTGGAATGGTAAATACAATTAACCCAAAATCTAATTCTAAATGGACTAAAATACCGAATATAAAACCTTTCGAATTCTATGAAAATCAATCTCTGGACACATTTGCTTTAGGACTTAAAAAAAGATATTTTGAAAATTACGTTTCGAAATTTGTCCCTGAAAATTATGTGGATTACACAATGGACTATTTTGACATAGATTGGAGTTTAAAAAAAGAATAAAAACGAAATGCCAACACCGTGTATAATTAATTGCTTTGGCTAGTGCTTATTTGGAAAATTCCTTCGGAATTTTCTCTGGCAAGTATTTGTTTACTAAATTAGTTGCTGAACCGCGCAACTAATCATACACCAAACGTTGTGCAACATTTTGACCCGTCCTAAAATAAGGCTACATAATTCAAAACAATTATGTATAAAAATGACAAAGTAATTAGACGTTACAGCGAACCTTTCAAATTAAAAATTTTAGCCGAACTTACAACGGGAAAACACACCAAGAGTGAACTTTGTAAACTCTATTCTATTGCACCTACAACGGTTAACGAATGGATTAAAAAGTACAATCGGAAAGACTTAATGAACACCAGAGTAAAAGTGGAAACAAAAGACGAAATATCTAGAATTAAAGCACTTCAGAAAGAAATTGAACAGCTTAAAAAACTATTACTTAAAAAGGATCTGGATGCTATGGTATTGGATTCTTACCTGGAAGTAGCTGCTGAAGATCTTGGCTATAAATCGGTTAATGAGCTAAAAAAAAAGTTAAGTATAAAGCCTTAATAAAAGCTAAAGAGAAATCTAGGGGATTTGCTTCGTTAACAACTATAACCCGTTGTTTTGGACTTAAACGTGATGCGTATTATAAATACAAATCTCGAGCTGATAAGCGTTTAAAACTACAACAACAGATTATAAACATTGTTAGAAAAAGACGCAAATCCCTTCCTAGAGAAGGTGTGCGCAAGCTTATGAAATCCTTAAAACAAGACTTTGAAAAACAACATGTAAAAGTGGGTAGAGACTCACTGTTTAATATACTTCGTGAACACCAAATGCTCACTTTAAGAAAGAAATACAGTGCCAGAACAACCAACTCGCATCATCGTTTTTACAAGTATAACAACATTATAAAAGACCTTGAAATCAAAAGACCGAACCAAGTTTGGGTAAGCGATATAACGTACATCAGAACCGTAAAAGGCTTTTGTTACTTGGCTTTAATAACTGACATGCATTCTCGTAAAATAGTAGGTTATGACTTAAGTGATAGCTTGGAACTTAAAGGATGCGTGAGAGCGCTTAATAAAGCCATTTACCAAGCTAAAGACATTAAACAGCTTATTCATCATTCAGACAGAGGGATACAATATTGTAGCAATGTATATACGCAAATACTCAACAGAAAAAAGATAAACATTAGTATGACTGAAGAAAACCATTGTTACGAAAACGCCATGGCAGAACGTGTAAATGGCATCTTAAAAGATGAATTTTACCTCGATCAAACCTTTGATAACGTAGCTCACGCAAAGAGAACTGCAAAAAATGCAATTAATTTATACAATCAAATAAGATTACATTTATCTTTAGACTATAAAATACCTAATATGGTATATCAATTATCAGCGTAAATTCAATTTTAACCTGTAGCCATATTTCAGGACGAGACAGTTAAAAATGGTAATCGCTTCTTCATATAAATTTGGTTCAAACGCCTTATTCGTTTCTCAAAAATTGAGAGAAAACGGACTGAATTCTATAATGAAAGATGAACCAAATGAAGAGTATCCGTTCCATGTTTTGGTAACGGAAAATGATTTAGAAACAGCAATAACTTTAATCGAAAAATTGAACATTGATGAAATTGATTTAGACCCTGAATCGGAAGGTTATTTGGCTGGACATAATGAATGGAATGACAAAATGTATGACCCTGGACATTACACAGGCGGAAAAATTGAACATTGGTTTTATAATAAAGACATTTGGAAGTACATCGCACCGATTTATTTATTTGGTGGAATTGGAATTCTTGGAATGGTGGTTTTTGGAAATATGAGTATTAATGTTGAAACAGGAATGTGGATTGCTTTGTATCTTTTTCTAGGTGGTAGTATGCTATGGCAACTAAAAAACAGAAAACGTGAAAAATAAAAAACGTTGCACAACACCGAATACAATTAATGGCTGGTTTCCGGCTTGAAAAAAGGTTGTTGCAATTTTATTAAATTGATTACTTAAATCCGTAACTTCCCAAATTCAAACATTATTAGATTTAATTCATTCGTCCTAAAAAAAACACTAAACTTAACACCAAAAAAATGAAAACAATTTTTACCCTAATTCTATCAGTACTTGTTCTTACTTCATGCCAAACCCAAAATACAGATTTATCCTTAAAACTTGAAAAAGGTCAAGAGTACAAACAAGTTTCAAATTCCAAAGCAACCGTTATTCAGGAGCTTGAGGGACAAAAAATAAGAATGGTGGTTACTGTAAGTGGTACAATCACATTTTTGGTTAAAAATATTACCGCAAATGGTTATGATATGGATACCAAATTTGACATGCTAAATATGTCTATGCAAATGCCGCAAGGGTTAATGGAATTTAGTTCTGAAAAAAATGATGAAAACGATATTTTTTCGAACATTTTGGCAGCGATGAAAAATAAGACGTTTGGTGTAACCATGAGCAAAACTGGCAAAATAACTGATGTTAAAAATGTTGAGTCGTTATGGAGTTCGGCAATAAATGAATTTCAAGAACTTCCCCAAATGCAAAAAGAGCAAATGAAAGCCCAGATAATGAAAGCCTATGGAGCCGATGCTTTAAAAGGTAGTATTGAAATGGCCACAGCTATCTACCCAGATTCTCCCGTAAATCAGGGCGATAAATGGACTATTGATACGAAACTAGAATCTGGCATGTCAGCAAACATGACCACTGAATATGAATTTATTGAAACAACTTCAGACCATGCTTTAATAAAAGGAAATTCCACCATTGTAACTGCTGACAAAGATTCATACATTGAAGCCAACGGAATGCCCTTGAAATATGATTTAACAGGCACTATGGATTCTGAAATAAAAGTAGATAAAAATACAGGTTGGATTATAGAAGCAACTATTAATCAAAAAATTGCAGGTGACACTTTTATAAAAGAAAACCCTAAACTTCCAAACGGAATGAAAATCCCAATGACCATGATAAATGAAATGGTATTTACCAATAACTAATACTTACAATTACATTAGGGTAATTACAGCGTATCTTCTTTTTATAAACTAACTTGATATAATAACTGGTTTATTTGTTATAGTTTTTACAAAAATTCAACGTTATAATTTGCAATATACTTTTACGTTTTCTCGTGAAGTTTGTATTTTTAAAAGAATTGTATAGAAGGTCCATATCATGTATTCAACCAAAGCATTTTTTGGCTAACTAGGTTTTTCACAAAACAAATCTGGACAGAATATAAAAAACTTTGAATTCAGAAAATAGAATAACTAATACGATTACAATCATATGTTTGGCTCCTTGGTTCTTATGAATCCTAAAGCGTCAGAACTCAACCAAACACCATTCTATTTTTATTTACTAAATTAGATGCTTTACCACGGAACTAATGCCATTTAACAAAAATAGTATTCCGTATTACCACTAAAATTATACAATATGAAACATTTTTTAACTACATTGATTTTTGCAGGACTTTTAATTTCCTGCAATTCGTCCAACAAAAACGAAG
This sequence comes from Flavobacteriaceae bacterium, assembly GCA_965655805.1. Classification (GTDB taxonomy): domain Bacteria; phylum Bacteroidota; class Bacteroidia; order Flavobacteriales; family Flavobacteriaceae; genus Algorimicrobium. Next base: position 4,950 of record CBFHJN010000033.1, on the reverse strand, counting down.
CTTCTCCTGATGCAACTTCTGAAACTGAAATTGTAGCAGATAGTATACCAACGGAAACCCATAAGAATTTAATCCCTATAGATACGGATGAAGCCTTAATTGCAACCGCTTTAATGGCTGCTCCCGAAGCAAGCAGATCAGGTTGTAAAGTAATTGGTTATAATATGGCTGGTGAATTTGTTACACTCAAAGAAGGTAATAATGAATTTATTGTACTTGCGGACGATCCGAATAAAGATGGATTCAGTGCTGCCTGTTATCATAAAGATTTAGAACCTTTTATGGCTCGAGGACGCGCTTTAAAAGCAGAAGGAAAATCGCATCAAGAGGTTTTCGATATCCGTGAGGAAGAAGTAAAATCAGGAAAACTTAAAATGACCATTGGCTCAACGTTACATATTTACTATGGATCAGAAACTAAATACGATCCTGAAACATCTAAAGTTAAAGACGCTATGCTTCGTTATGTAGTTTACATGCCATACGCGACAGCCGAATCCACAGGTTTACCAGAAGTTCCCGTAGCGCCTAACCATCCTTGGATTATGAATCCTGGAACCCACAGAGCGCATATCATGATTTCGCCAATAGCAGAAAATAAGCAGTAGTTTTTAGGTTTTTTCAAAATACGACCTAAATTAATATGAATGATACCAAAAATACATCCAAGTATTGGACTGTTTGTCCCGAATGCTATGGACGTGGAAAAAAAAGACAAAGACTGCGCAAAAAAGTCAGAATTCAATATCAAAAAGCACTCGAAAAATTTGAAAAAGCACCAGACGAAAAAACAGCGCCAATTCGCCCACGAGGCCACCTCTACTCATGCGCAAATTGTTCTGGGTCTGGTTTAATATATTCTCATAATCCACCAATTGTAGATACGGAAAACTATCCAAATGTGGCTATTATTGGAGGTGGCATTGGAGGCGTAGCGCTTGCTGTAGCTTGCTTGCATCGCGGAATTCCATTTACAATTTATGAACGCGATAGCAGTTTTGATGAACGATCTCAAGGGTACGGACTTACCTTACAACAAGCCAGTAAAGCTATTGAAGGTTTTGGTATTTTCAACTTAAAAGAAGGTGTGGTTTCTACCAGACATGTAGTTCACAATCCTGATGGCGACGTAATTGGAGAATGGGGAATGCGCAAATGGATAAATTCCGATACTAAAAAATTTTCCAAACGTACTAATATTCATATAGCCAGACAATCTTTGCGTTCAGCTTTACTTGAAGAACTCGGTGGACATGCCAAGGTAAAATGGGGACATCAATTAGTGGATTTTAAAGACACTGAAAACGAAGAAATACATCTCAATTTTTTAGTAAATGGCGAAATAAAAAGTGCCAAAGCAGATTTGGTTGTTGGAGCTGATGGTATTCGTAGTTCCGTTCGAAATCTACTGATTGGTGAAACAATAAACCCTTTGCGTTATTTGGATTGTATGGTTATTCTCGGCATTTGTCCTTTAGCAAATCTTGAGAAAATTGATAGTTCATTACTAGACTCGGAAACCGTATTTCAAACTGCCAATGGTCACGAACGGATTTACATGATGCCTTTTAATTCGGATTCTGTTATGTGGCAATTAAGTTTTCCCATTTCTGAAAAAGATGCTAAAGCGTTGAATAGTCTAGGTTCAAAAGCATTAAAGGAAGAAGCCTGCAAAAGAACACCATGGCATAGTCCTATTCCGCAGATTTTAGCTGCAACGGCAGAAGCTCAAATTTCTGGTTATCCGGTTTACGATCGTGAATTATTAAAACCAGGATTATTGGAAACTTGTGGGAAAGCCACACTAATCGGTGATGCTGCCCATCCAATGAGTCCTTTTAAAGGACAAGGTGCTAATCAAGCGTTGCTGGATGCATTGGCTTTGGCTAGAAGAATTTCCAAAGGCTGCAGACCTTTATCTAACTGGAGAGAATTGGGTATCCGTAATCGCGTTATAACCAAATTTGAATTGGACATGCTAACACGTAGCGCATCAAAAGTAAAAGATTCAGCAGATGCTGCACAGTTTTTACATTCCGAAATAGCACTTCATGAAGCCAATGAACCTAGAGGACGCGTTTTAAAGCAAAAGAATAAAGAGTAACCGCATATAAAAAACCATTTAGTTTTTGCAGCCTAAATATAATTGTTTGTAGCTTTAAGTTTCCGATTATACTGTAATTTAAATCAAACAGTCTTTACGGTTTGGGGTCTTGGATTTAATAAGCCATCTAATAATTTTAAATTATAAGAGGAAACATATTTGAATGCGAACGCAATCAATTTAACAACCTATAGAAACGAAACACCATGAAAAATAAAATAATTTTGTCATCAATACTATTCATTTCAATAATGACAACACCACTTTTTGCACAACAAAATAATTTTATTCCGGAATATTTAGAACGTTTAGAAAATTCTAGAAAGTATTTAGTTCTTGTGGCAGAATCCATGCCAGAGGAAGCTTACAATTTTAAAGCAACACCTGAATCCATGAGTTTTGCCGAAAACCTCATGCATATAGGTTGGGCAATGGATTGGCACAGTCAGTCTTTAATGGGTGGTCGAGAAGCCAGAAACTGGGAAACCGATACGGAACTGAAAGCTGATGGAAAATCGAAACAAGAAATGATTACTACCATTAATAATACGTTTGATAAAACCATAGAATTTATCTCCAATTTCGATACTAAAAAACTAGATGAACGTTTGGATTATTTTGGGTCTAACAGAACAAAAACGCAAATTTTATTATTATTGGCAGACCATATTACGCACCATAGAGGGCAGATGGTTGTTTACTTGAGGCTAAACGGACTTGTGCCACCAAGATATGTTTTGTTTCAATAATGTAA
>CBFHJN010000033.1:0-1992 GCA_965655805.1 Flavobacteriaceae bacterium | reverse complement strand
CATAGAGGGCAGATGGTTGTTTACTTGAGGCTAAACGGACTTGTGCCACCAAGATATGTTTTGTTTCAATAATGTAATTGAAATAGCTTGATTGAAATCTCCAAATTGGATTTCAATGAAAAAATTGTAGAAAGAAATATTCTATATTTGCCCAATTAAATACTACGATGGCTTCTACACTACTCTCATCACCTTTACAAGGCTTTACAGATTTCAGGTTTCGCAATGCTTTCCACCATTACTTTGGAGGCATAGATACCTTCTATGCGCCATATATTCGGCTTAATGGGAAGTTAAAAATTAAGCAATCCTATCAAAACGATTTATTACCAGAAAACAACACGGCTTTAGAAGTCATTCCACAGGTAATCACCAACGATCCTGATGAATTTCTATTTGTTGCCCAATACGTCCAAAGTTTAGGGTACAAAGAGTTAAACTGGAATTTAGGGTGCCCATATCCTATGGTTACTAAGTCTGGCATGGGTTCTGGTTTAATTTGCAATCCAAATAGAATTAACGACGTTTTACATAAAGCACATACTGAAACAGATATTTTAGTTTCTATGAAAATGAGAATGGGTTATGACAATGCGCAAGAAATTCTAGAGGCATTTCCTATTTTAGATCAATATCCACTTAAAAATATTGCTATTCACGCCAGAATAGGAAAACAACTTTATAAAGGCCCAGTAGATTTAGATGCTTTTGAGAAATGCATAAAAAGCACCAAGCATAAGTTATATTATAACGGCGATATTACAAGCGTTGCTGCTTTTAAAGCTATGGAAAAACGGTTGCCAGGTATCAATCATTTTATGATTGGTCGTGGTTTAATTGCCGATCCTTTTTTACCAAGTATGATAAAAAATGACACGACGGAATATCCCAAAAACCGCTGGTCTATTTTTTCAGAATTTCATGATACTATTTACCAACAATATGACGACTATTTATCTGGCCCAACACCAATAAAAATGAAAATGTTAGGTTTTTGGGAGCTCTTTTCGCAATCCACATCCAATCCGCAGAAAACATATAAGGCGATTAAAAAAGCGACTAATCCTGTGAAATATAAACAAGCGGTTAATCAGATTATTAGTTCAGAGATGAAAGTTAAAATAGGAAGTAAATATTAGTATCCTCTCCACAATTAAATGTTACATAAAATTATTAAAAAACCCAAAATAAAATAGAAAATCTATGAAACAATAAAATTGTTTTTATTCTGTTATTCCAATTGCTTAAAATCCTTCTTTCCCATAAAATAAACCCACCTTAAACTAACGCCCAAATAGTCTATAATAAATAATCTAATTATGTCTATAATTTCAATCATAGTTAGTTTTTTAATCTCCAAGTTTGGAAGCCTCCAGGTTACTTAAAAGTTTTGGGTGATTTAATGTTCAAATGTTTGACCTATGTTGATCCCATATAAAAAACAAAAGCCTCTACATTTCTGTAAAGGCTTTGTCTAACTGTGCTCCTCCTCTTAGGCTCGAACTAAGGACCCTCTGATTAACAGTCAGATGCTCTAACCAACTGAGCTAAGGAGGAGTGTTATCGCTTTTGCGAGGGCAAATATATATATATTTTTAATTACTACAAAACAAGATTGAGATTTTTCTAAAAAAAATTTCGTCATTTCTTCTATTCAAAAATAGCTTTATAAATATCATTTCCATTGGCAAACAGCACCAAGGATATAAGTAGTATAAAACCAACTAGTTGGGCATATTCCATAAACTTATCGCCTGGCTTTCTACCTGAAATCATTTCATAAACTAGAAACATAACATGGCCACCATCTAATGCTGGAATTGGTAATAAATTTAAAACACCTAACATAATAGATAGGAATGCCGTAATAGCCCAAAAAGCTTTCCAGTTCCAAGAGGGTGGAAACATATTTCCAATTGCGGCAAATCCGCCCACTTGTGCAGCTCCTTTTTTGGTGAAAATGTATTTAAACTGCGCTAAATAATCTTTAAT
>CBFHJN010000032.1:0-17313 GCA_965655805.1 Flavobacteriaceae bacterium | reverse complement strand
AAACGATATTGATCATAATTTTAAAGACAAACACAGCAATGACGATTTATCAGTTCCACTAGATAATGATTTGTCTGCTGAAGCGGAAGATATAAAATCAGCCTTCGATTTATCTGTTGAAAAAACCGATGTTGAAGAAACTATTGAGGCTCCAAAAACAAAAGTTGAACCTAATCCACAACCCAATGTGGAGGTAGAAGAAGCTGAAATGGAAATGCAAGTTGAAACCATTGAAGAAGAAGTTTCGGAAACTGATAATTTAGCTAATAAATTAGTTGAAGATTTTGGTCAGTTTGACCCGACTTTGGAGTTAAGCAATTACCAATTCCCATCATTAGAATTGCTTAAAAAATATGATTCGGAAGGCATTACTATTAACCAAGAAGAATTAGAAGAAAATAAGAACCGAATTGTTGAAACCCTCAATAATTATAAAATTGGTATTTCAAATATAAAGGCCACCATTGGACCAACGGTTACCTTATACGAAATTATACCAGAAGCTGGTGTTCGGATTTCCAAAATCAAGAATTTAGAAGATGATATTGCCTTATCGCTGTCTGCTTTAGGCATTCGAATTATTGCGCCAATTCCAGGAAAAGGAACTATCGGTATTGAAGTTCCTAATAAAAACGCGACTATTGTTTCTATGCGTTCGGTTATTGCTTCGCAGAAATTTCAAAAATCCGAAATGGCTTTGCCAATAGCTTTAGGAAAAACCATTAGCAACGAAACCTTCGTTGTCGATTTAGCTAAAATGCCGCACCTCTTAATGGCTGGAGCAACAGGTCAAGGTAAATCGGTTGGTTTAAATGCGGTTTTAACATCGTTGCTTTATAAAAAACATCCTGCGGAAGTCAAGTTTGTTTTAGTTGACCCGAAGAAGGTAGAATTAACACTTTTTAATAAAATTGAACGTCATTATCTCGCCAAATTACCAGATAGCGAAGATGCTATTATAACTGATAACACCAAAGTAATCAATACGTTAAATTCGTTATGTATTGAAATGGATAACCGATATGAGTTATTAAAAAATGCCTTATGTAGAAACATTGCCGAATATAATGTCAAGTTTAAAGCACGGAAATTAAACCCAAATGACGGTCATCAGTTTTTACCATACATTGTTTTGGTGGTTGATGAATTTGCCGATTTAATTATGACAGCTGGAAAAGAAGTCGAAACACCTATTGCACGTTTAGCACAGCTGGCTCGTGCTATTGGTATTCACTTAATTGTTGCCACTCAAAGACCATCTGTAAATGTTATTACAGGTATTATTAAAGCTAATTTCCCAGCGCGTATCGCATTTCGCGTTACTAGTAAAATAGATTCGCGTACTATTTTAGATGGTTCAGGAGCTGACCAGCTAATTGGTCGTGGTGATATGCTTTATACCCAAGGAAATGAAATGATTCGAATTCAATGTGCGTTTGTTGACACACCCGAAGTTGAAAAAATTACCGATTTCATCGGGTCTCAAAAAGCCTATCCAGATGCCTATTTACTGCCTGAGTATGTTGGTGAGGAAAGTGGCACAAGTCTTGATGTAGACATAAGCGATCGAGATGTATTGTTTAAAGACGCAGCAGAAATAATTGTTACGGCTCAACAAGGTTCCGCATCCTTATTACAACGAAAATTAAAATTAGGATATAATCGTGCTGGTCGTTTAATAGATCAGTTAGAAGCTGCAGGAATTGTTGGCGGTTTTGAAGGTAGTAAAGCCAGACAGGTTTTGGTGACGGATTTAGCTGCATTAAACATACTTTTAGAAAACGAATCATCTTAACCCATTTAGAGAATTAGAGTAACAGGAAACGAAAAAAACTTATTAGGTAATGAAAAAACTATTTATAGTATTATTAGTATTTGCAACTTCGGTTGGATATGCACAAAACAACAATGCAAAAACGTTGTTAAATAAAGTGTCGCAAAAAGTAAAAGGTTATAATAATATATCCATCGATTTTAAATATGTATTGAATAATGCTGCTGAAAACATCAAGCAAGAAACACGAGGTGATGTGGTTATAGAAGGTGATAAATACCGCCTTAATATATTAGGGACGACACGTATTTATGATGGAAAAACACTTTATAGCATTAGCCCTGATGATGAAGAGGTAACTATTTCATCTAATAATACGGAAGATGAAAACAGTATTACACCAAGTAAAATGCTGTCTTTTTATGAAAACGGTTACACGTATAAAATGGATATTCTTCAAAATGTACAAGGTCGAAAAATCCAATATGTAAAGTTAACACCAATTGATTCAGGTTCTGAAATCAAGCATATTCTTTTAGGTATTGACGAGCAAACAAATCATATTTATAATCTAATTGAAACAGGCAAAAACGGAACGCAAACCACATTAACTGTTAATTCTTTTAAAACAAACGAGCCTTTATCAAAAACCTTGTTTACCTTTGATGCTAACAAGTATAAAGACCATTATATCAATAAGTTAGATTAACTAATTTAAATAATTGCTATTCAGTACTTTACATTGAATAATAATCAAAGCTATTCCTTCATAATAATTTAGTAAAAGCTCAAATGATAAGGAAAAACTAATCTGTGAAAATACTAGACCGTTACATACTTACCACCTACTTAAAAACCTTTTTCAGCGTGTTTATTATACTCATGCTGATTTTTGTTTTGCAAACCATTTGGCTTTATATTAAAGAATTAGCAGGTAAGGATTTAGATATGGTAGTCATTCTAAAATTTCTTTTCTATTTCACGCCTAAATTAATTCCATTGGTTTTACCGCTTACCATACTCCTAGCCTCTATTATGGTGTTTGGTAGCTTTGCCGAAAATTATGAATTTGCAGCTATGAAATCCACTGGTATTTCACTACAGCGTGCTATGACAGGCTTGAGCATCTTTATTGTTGGCTTAGGAATAACAACTTTTTTCTTTGCAAACAACGTGATTCCTTGGGCTGAATACAATTCTCATAACCTCCGAAAAAACATTGCCACCTTAAAACCAGCCATGGTTATTGCTGAGGGTCAATTTAACGATGTTATGGATTACAACATTAAGGTTGAAAAAAAATCTGGCGAAAACGGTAGGCTCTTGGAAGGTGTTGTTATGCACAAGAAAAGTCAGAATAATAATGCGAACAATACAACTATAGTTGCAAAAAATGGCGAATTGATTGGTGAAGAGGATTCAGATGTTTTACAATTTATTCTGTATGATGGTTATTTTTATGATGATACACCACCAAAAGACCGAGCCGATAGAAATAGACATCCAATGGTGATGAGTTATTTTGAAAAATATATTATCAATATAGATTTATCACAATTAAACGCGAGCGATTTAGACGAGAAAAATGTGTCGAATAAGTATAATATGATGAACATTCCTGATCTAAATTATACGATAGATTCGTTAAATACAGCCTTAAACAAAGATCATGAAGACTTTGCTATTAGCTTGTACAACCGTTCTAACCTCCCTGTTTTAAATTCGGGTCTAACGGCAAAAAAAGTTATAGATCCATCGTTTAATGGCAATGTTTTAGAGTTGTTTCCAGACAAGAAAAAAGTTCAAATGCTAGATCAGGCACTAAATTCCTTGAAAAGCACGAAGCAGATTATTAACGTGAAATCTAAATATTTTAAGGAACGTAATGTAGAAATTAACAAACACTATATAGCGCTACATGAAAAATTGGCATTAGGATTTGCTTGCATCATATTGTTCTTTGTTGGTGCGCCTTTGGGTGCATTAATTAGAAAAGGTGGCATTGGATTACCAATGATTATTGCAATCCTCTTATTTTTAACCTATCACTTTATTGGAATTTTCGCAAAAAACAGCGCTAAAGATGGTACTTTCAGTCCTATTATAGCAGCTTGGTTTTCAACGATTATTATGCTGCCCCTTGGTTATTATTTAACAAAACGAGCAACAGCAGATAGAGGTCTTTTTGAATTTGACCATATTATAGAACCTATTAAAAAGCTATTAAAAATAAAAACAAAGTCCGAGACTGAAATTGATGAAAAAACGCCATCAATTACGCTTATACCCGAAACGAAAATAAAGGCTCAAACACTTCTTACGGATTACAATATGCATTCTAAATTTAGTTTTGTATTCTATGTTATTGCTGTTGTTTTATTTGTTCTTTATTTTGTCTTTAAAAACAATAGGTTAGAAGAAATAGCAGCTATTGGCATACAAATTAGTGTAATTTCAGCAGGAATTTATACGCTTTACTTCATCCTTTCGTCTTTAAATATTCTAGCAATGTCCAAATTGACTGATGCATTTCAAGTTTCTAAAAACCCTATTTATTTAATACTTGGCTTTATATTTTATCCAATTCGTTATTTTTTACTCAAAGCTAAAATAGTTAAAGTCTTTTCGCATAACACAAAATAAGCAATACCTTTGCTCTCTAATTAAACACTATTATGTCTGTTACCAATACTCAAAACAACAAAACCATTCAATTAGATGCTATTGAAGATGCCATAAACGACATTAGGAATGGCAAAGTTATTATTGTTGTGGATGATGAAAATCGTGAAAATGAAGGTGATTTTCTAGCTGCTGCTGAAATGGCAACACCGGAAATGATCAACTTTATGGCAACACATGGACGTGGACTAATTTGCACACCTCTTACAGAAAAACGCTGTAAGGCACTTGAATTAAATATGATGGTGCATAACAACACGGATCCCATGGAAACGGCTTTTACCATTTCGGTGGATTTAAGAGGAAACGGTGTCACTACAGGTATTTCAGCTGCCGATCGTGCTAAAACAGTTCAAGCCTTGGTAAATGATAACATAAAACCTTTTGAATTAGCACGACCAGGACATATTTTTCCTTTAGTTGCTAAAGAAGGTGGCGTTTTACGACGAACTGGACATACTGAAGCTGCTATTGATTTTGCACGACTCGCAGGCTTGAAGCCAGCAGGTGTAATTGTAGAAATCATGAATGAAGATGGTACCATGGCACGTTTACCTCAACTTATGAAGGTGGCTAAAAAATTCGATTTAAAAATTGTGTCTATCGAGGATTTAGTAGCCTACCGCATGCAACACGACTCCTTAATTGAAAAGGTTGAAGATTTCAATTTAGAAACCCGTTTTGGTAGTTTCAGATTACGTGCATACAATCAAACAACCAATAATCAAATTCATATTGCCTTAACTAAAGGCTCTTGGTCTGCCAGTGAACCTGTCTTAACTAGAGTGAATGCAACACTTGTTAATCATGATATTCTAGGTACTTTAACCAACAATGCTGATCAGAAGTTGGATGATATGTTCAAAGTTATAAACCAAGCAGAAAAAGGAGCTGTTATTTTTATTAATCAGCAATCTGCAACCATGAATTTATTAAAACGACTCAGCGTATTAAAAGAAACACAAGTTTCAGGCGAAGTTATAAAAGCACCACGAATTGACATGGATGCCAAAGATTTTGGTATTGGTGCTCAAATATTACACGATTTAAATATTCATAAATTAAAGCTTATTTCCAATAGCGAACAAACCAAACGCGTTGGTATGATTGGTTATGGATTGGAGATTGTTGAGTATGTGAATTACTAAAAAAAGAGAAGCAACCCTTGATTTTGGTCGTGGCTACTCCCCTTTTCACTTCAACTAATAGCATTTTTGATATTATTTAATCACAATTTTTTTAGTGATTTGACCTTGATTTGTTTTAATTTTCAATAAATAAACGCCTGTTTGATACGTACTAACATCTAACTGTTTCATATCTTTAGCTGTTTCAAAAACTTTCTTACCTATAATAGTATACAATTCTATAGCGTTTACAGTGCTAGATGTTTTTATATATAAAACGTCTGTAGCCGGATTCGGATAAACAGAAAACAAAACATCTGAAACAAATGTTTCGGTAGTTAATGTTTCAAAATTTACAGAACTCGCCAATGGATCATTTTGGGCGTATAAATTCTGCGCAGCAATATTAATATAGTTTTCAATGAAAATGGTATCAAAAACGGGATCGCCATTTTCAACAAATATAATCTGACCTGTTGTTGGGTTTGGGTCGGCAATCACATCAAATAAAACGAGCTGAAAAGGACCTGCACCGTTTAAAAGAACGGAAAAAGCACCTGCTTCATCACGACCTAAAAAATAAGCATCACCATTAACGCCTGGTCCCATGGAAATAGATTCCCATTCAGATGCTGGAAGACCTGAATTGCCTGTTACAAAGTTACCAATTGTCATACCTGTTGGCACGTAAAATCCGGCTCCCATATCGTCCGTACTATGATTTGTTACTGGCGTACTTGGTGTTGCTAATAAAGCCATTTGATAATTTCCGGTACTAGCATTAATTCCATTAAATGAAATACTGAATTCATAGGTCTGACCATGTGATTGAAAAGTGAAGATCAGCATAAATAAAATGACGGCTGTGTATAGATGTTTCATAATTTTATATTTTAAGATTTATAATTAATTTGGTATTTGCTGTGAAATTGGAAAGTAATTTGACGAAGGATTATTGGGATGATTTAAGATGATATTCTTTAAAATACCCTTATCATTTCCGGGTCCTAAATATCTGACTACACCATTTAAGTTAATATCGCCTAAATCATAGGCTGCATATGGAAAATAGTTGCTTCCAGATACATTTCCAGAAGCATTGAGCACAATGGTTTTTAAGGTAGCTGAATCATTATTAGGACCTAAATAGCGTACTTGATTGTTCCCATTAACATCACCAGCCCAAAGTGCATTATTTCCGGAGCCTAAAACTACTTGCGCTAATGTTCCATAAGTTGTAAAACTGCCATTGGTAAAATCAACCACACTTGCTGTGCTTTCATTTAAAGCAATGGGTGCTCCACTCATAGCTCCTAAATGGTTTCTATGATTGACTACTACATAATAACTGGTTGGTGCTGCGTTCATGATAACTTCAGAGGTACCGTCAAGTCCAACAACATCGCCATCACGTTGTAATAAGGCTGATTTACCATTGATAATTTTAGTGTTATCATTGGCTGCACGGAGTTCTACCCAAACCCAATCTACAATAGCATTGTTTCCTGTAACAGAAAATACCGTAGCGTTGCATGTTGCCGAATCCGCATACGGACTGGTGGTTGGAATTAGTACGTTTTGTCGTAAATTATCATTCATGAGTCCAGCAGTAACTGGACTTAAAAGAGGTCCCTGAAGAAATAATTTTGGGTCGATTTTGATTCTCAATTGTGCATTGATAAACCCTTCGGAAAGCTGAATATTTCCAAAACTTAATTCTTGCACATGGACTTCGCCAATGGTGTATAGAATTTGAATGTTTCCTGCTATGACATAAGCACCTCCAGAATCAATACTGAATTTTTCAATGGTTTGTCCTATTCCGAAGAAAGGTAGTACCAATAGACTTAAAAATGTGAATTTTAGTTTCATAATTCTTTATTTTATTATTAATCTGTATATGTCACTTTTACAGCACTTACCCCAAAATCATTTGGACCCCAAGCAGATGTTGGTCTAATTCTTATGATATATTTTCTGTTCACTGCTGTTACGAATGGCGTATTATAAGTACGAATTATTCCAGATGTTGAACCACCAAAAGTAGACAAACTGAATTGCTGTGTTAAAATGCCAGCTGAATTTGAACCATATAATAATGTACATTCTAAATTTACATCAGCGGCACTAGACTCATCTCTTAAATAAAAAATGATAGACGTAATGGTTGAACCTTCAGGTACTATTAAAGGAGCCAATAAAACGCCATTACCTAAATTCATTTGCGCATAAGCTCCATAATTTCTATAGTTTACAAAATGTGTATCACTTTGATTACCAGTAAAATCTGTAGCAGGAATTGTTATCGATTTTTCTGAAGTAATCGCATTTATACTATTATCCACATATGTCTTTACTGCTCTTTCAGTAGGTACAGCATTGTCACTATTTCCATTCAAAGTGACATCTGCTGAAAACTCGTTTATCCGAGTTCCGATTTCCATAGATAAACCCAACCTACCAAGATTCATTATCGTTTCGTAACCTATGGTTGGCTCTAAAAAATCCGTGTCTACTTCAAACCTTAAATAATCACTTCTATTTTCAAATCTATAAAAGGTATGTGTTCCAGCTTCATCTCCATTTTCAAATTCTAGTTTAGTTGAGCTTCCTAAATTTGGAACTGTTAATTTGATAGTTGAGTTACTCACGTCATAAACTTCTAACAACTCACTAGGTGTTTCGGTACCAATACCTATGTTTGTAGCTAATACATGTGCTCCATTTTCATCGGTGTTCCAAACTTTATCTCCAGAACTTAAGGCATACGGCACCGTTTTAAATTGTGTGGTTCCCATATCCGTTAATCCAGCTCCTGTATTAATTTGTACATTTAAAAAGTGGTCATCAGAAGCCCAATCTATATCTATGAAACTCCCAGAAATCGGTGTGCCTTCACCAATATTAATGATTACAATACCATTATTATCGGTTGTAGCCGAATGTGTTTCTTGATAAACCGATGTTGCTCCTGCCAAAATTGAAAATTGAACTTGAATAAGATCATTGGCTACTACATTTCCAAGGTTGTCTTTTACAATTGCCTTGTAATTAATACCATTTTGTGCAAATGTCATGATGGATATACACATGATTAATAAGAAAGTAAGTTTTGTTTTCATAATGTGTTGTTTAGCTATTAATGGCTTAATTTTTAAAAGGTTAACGTTCTTTCTATAAAAAATATAAACTAATTGTTGTTGTCTTTAATTGTTGTTAGACTATGATAGAGAGAATCGGTTAATTAAACTTTTTATAATCACTTGAATTTATTTTGAATTTCGATTTTTCTAGAGCAACACAACGCATGGTTACAGTCTGCTCTTTTCGTTTAGACGTATCTGTAATATGCATTTCCATCATGATACCTTCCATATCACCCATCCAAGCTTGGTTAGTATTTTTATTTTTTTCTGCTAAATCATAAAAGCCTTTTGGAAACGTGACATCCGCATCTTTTGTAATCCAAAAGTGACCTGTCATATCATCGGAGATTACTGTGTATTCAAAACAATTATAACCTAAAATAGATTTGGTTTTGCCAGTCTTTTCAACGCGAGCATTGGAATCTTCGACATTATCTTTTACTATTTTATCCAAATTGATATTGGAAGCCATTAACATTTTGGTACCAGCAGCCTCTGTAAACATAAACAGGGTTTGCTTGTCTAAATCCATAACGCTAATCATAGAAGTTGCAGATTCTACTGTACTTCCGTAGTAATTTTTATTTTCCGATAAAAAATAAGTCAAATTTGTTGTGTATTTATCACTGACCATTTGCATCACATATTTATGTGTAAAGCTATAAACAGATTCTGGTGTTTTACTGTTTGATGAAGCTTTCGAATTATCAGAAGACTTTGATTTGTTACCAGACGTTTCAAAAACCGAATCAAATGCTTTGTCAGTTTCTTTTGATGACTTTTCTTCTACTTTTTTCTCTAAAGTGCGCTCGGCAGATTTTGCCGCTTTATCAGCAAGTCTATCAAAAATTTGTGCTTGGCCTGAATTAAAGAAAAGGATTAAAAGAATCAGTGAAATAATTGGTTTCATAATTTAAGTTTTTAGGGTTTCATTTATTTCTTAATAAGTATTTGTTTAAAAGGTTAACATGTACTTAAAATAAATTGAAAAATTATGATTTGTATTTCAACTAAAATCTATGATTTCAAATAGTAGTATTTAAACGGGTGCTTTATACGTATTTCACCGGTTTTTTTAATGTTTTAACAAACTTTTGAGAAATAAAAGTTTAGAGAAGTTAGGTGGTCAATAACAAATATGTTTCAAAGACTATAAGAAATGTTTCAAACTATTATTAAATGGTGGTCAATAGAAAATTTGGTTTGGTATTCAAAAACCAATTAAATAAAAAAAAGCAACTATAAAAAAATTTAAATTCCTTATCGTTGCTTATGTAGTAAGTACTTATTAAAAGCTATTTTAAAGCTTCCAAAATAGCCTGCTTCATTTTTTTAGCTCGTTCCTTTACCTCGTCTTCTGTCCAAGATAATTTTATTAAACAAGATAAGTTTCGTGCTATATAGTGATCGGATTGCTCAAACGTTTTTGTTTGAAGGTATTGTAAGCCTTCCTTTACTTCAGCAGAAATAGGATAAAGGGATTTTAAATCTTTTAGATGATCCCATTTTCTGATATAATGCCAGTTATTATCAAAGTAATGAAAACAAGCATCCACACCAGCTTCTTTAAAACCCTTGGAAACGGTTCTAGCAATATCTAAATTAGGTAAAAAGAAATTTAAAAAACCATAGCTTTCTTCGCCTCCTTCAGGAACCGTTCTAAAAACGACTTCAGGAATTGAAGCTAACGTATTACGCAAAACTGTATAATGTTTTTTCTGAATAGCCACAAAATCATCCAAACGTCGGGCTTGTGCTAAACCTACCGCTGCTTGTAATTCAGAAATTCGGAAATTATATCCTAAAAATGGATGTGTTTCTGCACCACGATCCATGCCTTCGTGATCGTGACCATGATCTGTGTAATGATCGGCATGCTTGAAATAGGTATCATTGTTGGTAATGACAGCTCCACCTTCACCACAGGTAATGGTTTTTACAAAATCGAATGAAAAACAACCAACATCACCAATACCTCCTAAAGGTTTTCCGTTATATGTACCTCCAATAGCTTGACAGGCATCTTCAATTAACAATAAATCATGCTTTTTACAAATACTTTGAAGTGCATTTAAATTCGCCATACTTCCACACATGTGAACTGGCATAATGGCTTTTGTTTTCGGAGTAATAGCTGCTTCAACTGCTTTTGGATCTAGAGTTAATGTATCATCAATATCTACTAAAACAGGAATAGCTCCTAACATCATTATTGCTTCAAAACTAGCTACAAATGTAAAGGTTGGCATGATAACCTCATCACCTGCTCCAACACCAGTAACAGCCATGGCAACGGAAACTGCAGCCGTTCCACTGGATACTAATTGCGCATGTTTGACTTGCAATTTTTCCTGTAGTTCCATTTCAAGCTCTTTGGCTTTCCAATGGTTGTTTCGCATACCATCAAAACCATAGCGCATTAAAACACCACTATCTAAAACATCATTAACCTCTTTGCGCTCTGCACTTCCAAATAATTCAAATCCTGGCATACCTATTTTTTATCAAAGCTACAATTCCCGCTTCGTTTGAACAATTTTTTTCATATATTTCATTCTATTAACAATCTAAATAACAATTTTACATGAAAAAAATATTTTTTGCGCTATTTGCTGTATTCACATTAAGTTTAACCAATTGTGGAAGTAGTAAAGCAACCGTTAATCCAATTCTGGGAACTTGGAATTTAACTGTTGAAGGTACACCTCAAGGGAACATTGCAACTGATTTAATTATTGCTAAAAACGAAGCCAATCAATATGTTGGCAATTTAACTTCTGCCATGGGTAATTCGACACTTCAAGGTTTAAGTATTGAAGAAAATAAATTAACTGCCAATTTTCAAATTCAAGGAATGGACTTTAATATCAGTGGGAAATTTGAAAAAGATACTTTTGATGGAATCGTTTCTGGTATGGGTGAATTTTATAAAACTAAAGGAACCAAATTACAAACACCCTAATTTTAATAATTGTAAAGGGCATAAATCTAATGTCCTTTACAATTCTATAATACTGTCTTCAATAGATTTTCGAACCTTTTTAAAATCGGCAAACATATCATCATCAGCACGATAACCTATTGGTAATAATAACACCGATTTTAAGCCTTGACTATCCAAATCCAACAGTTTATCGCAAGCTTTAGGGTCAAAACCCTCCATTGGGCAAGAGTCGATACCTTCAACAGCGCAAACGGTTAATAAATTACCCATAGCTAAATAGGCCTGTTTTACAGCCCAAGCCTCAATCATTTCTTGAGGCTTCTGTTCAAAATCGGCTATTAAAAAATCTTGAAACGGTTTTAAAATAGTTTCTGGTGTTTTACGAGTATGATGAACACGTTGAAAATACTCCAACACAAAATCTTCATCAATATTTGTTTGAATACATAAAACCAACACATGAGAAGCTTGTGCTATTTGTTTTTGATTCATTGCTATAGGAACTAAACTTTGCTGTAAATGGTCATTTTTAATAATAACCAATTTTATTGGTTGTAAACCATAAGAAGTAGCTGTTAAATTAAATGCTTGCTTAATGACATCCAATTTTTCAGATGGAACGCATTTATTTGAATCAAATGATTTTGCGGCATAACGCCATTGTAAATGCTCAATAATACTCATATTTTCTTATTATTTCTGCAAAAATAAGATAAGTGATTGGCATCAACTAACAGAAAATAAATTTATTAGCAAGATTTTAAAAAATGTTTTAAAATTTTCAGTTTTTTTATTTGAAAGAATGAAAAAAGGGTTCTATATTTGCACTCGCATTTAGGAAATACCTAATGAGACACTACTGGAGAAATGGCAGAGTGGTCGAATGCGGCAGTCTTGAAAACTGTTGAGGGTCACACCTCCGGGGGTTCGAATCCCTCTTTCTCCGCTAGGAATAGCACAAATTCCACCAAAACCCTATAAACACTATGTCTATAGGGTTTTTACTTTTCCCGAAATATCAAAATAGACCATCTAATAACATCCTATAGGTGCACCATTCGGTTCACTATCAAATAATCTTAAACAGTGAACCGAATTTCACCAAACACCCCTAATTACAATGGTTTACAATAGGAAATACGTTATTAATTTTGTATTTTTATAAGGCATTTATAGAGTGAACCGATGTACAATACCTTTTCCATATTATTCTTTCTTCAAAAAAATAGAGTTACTCCTGACGGTAAAGCTCCTATATACTGTCGAATCACAGTAAATGGAAAAAGAGCTCAAACCACTATTCAACGTAAAGTATTATTGGAAAAATGGGATAGTTCCAACGGTAAAGTTATAGGTACTTCTGCAGAATCCAAAGCAATCAATAAGTACATAGATGACGTTAGGTACAAACTAAACAAAATCCATGAACGCCTTTTAGATATTAATAAACCATTCACAGCAATGGCTATTAAGAATCGTTATACTGGAAAGGACCAGGTTACTAAAATGCTCTTAGTAATATTCCAGGCCCATAATGACGAAGTAAACAGCTTAATAGGTAAAGACTTTGCTCCTGGCACTGCCGAACGCTATCGCACCACCAAAAAACATGTACAAGAGTATATCCAAAAAGAATACATGGTTGATGATATTCCAATAAAAAATGTAGACCATAAGTTCATTACCGGTTTAGAGTACTATTTAAAAACCGTACGAAAATGCAGTCATAACACAGCAATCAAATACATCACCAATTTCAAGAAAATTATCCGAATTGCCTACGCTAACGATTGGATAACCAAAGACCCTTTCCTACATTGGAAAGCAAAATTAAAAACCATCGATCGTGAATTCCTGTCGAAAGAAGAGCTTCAAACCGTTATAGACAAAGAATTCGAAATCCCTAGATTGGAATTAGTGAAAGACATATTTATCTTTAGCTGCTTCACAGGACTTGCTTATATTGATGTCAAACAACTCTCGAAAAATGATATAGTAATAGGTATTGATGGAGAGCATTGGATTAAAACGAAAAGAGCAAAGACGCATACGCGAAGTAATATTCCTTTATTACCAATACCGGCCGATATTGTCAGAAAGTATGAAGAACACCCACACGTTATAAACACCCATAAGTTACTTCCTATATTAAGCAATCAAAAAATGAACTCGTATTTAAAAACGATTGCAGACAGTTGTGCAATCAACAAAAACCTAACCTACCATTTAGCCAGGCACACCTTTGCTACAACCGTAACCTTAACAAATGGAGTTCCTATTGAATCTGTTAGTAAAATGCTTGGGCATAAATCACTCAAAACAACGCAACACTACGCCAAAATTTTAGATAGAAAAGTAAGTGCCGACATGAGCGTCTTAAAATCAATTTTAAGTAAAGAAGAAGCAAGGGTTAAGGAAGCAAAAAACTAGGTAAAACACTCACTTTTATCCATTTACATTAAATTTGGTATATTTATATTCCCAACCCAAATCGCATCATTTATGGATAAGATTAACACCCTTGTTGATGAATATCAAATAAAAATCATCAATTTCCATCAAGACAACCTAAATGAAATAGCTAATTTAAGGCTCCTCATTAACTTAAGCAGCGAATATCTTCAGCTATTAAGATTATCCGTTAGACAAAGGGGGTTCATTTCTGAATCAGATGAAATAAGCTTCTTTAAAAACCTAAAACCTATTGTCAGTGGCCATTTAAAGTACTTCTCTCATGTTCACACCTATTTAATGAATCGCCCCAAGGTAAGTATCTCCAGACAGCGAAAATACATTCATCTCATTTTAGATAAGTTCGAAGCACATAAATCAAGTGAGTTAGAATTCGTAAAATACTACAGACATAAATCTACAAGGTACGATCATATATATTTTGTTAGGGGTTTAAATAGTATTGACATAACAAATAACATAAATCATTTTATCGACCCTGAATTCTCAACAAGTCATGATGATAAAGTGGCGAAAATTATGGCTTACGACTTACTAGTAACTTATTACAAAAACGAACTTATAAAATTAAAATCTCAAAAAAGAATATCTTCTAGACATACACCTCCGTTATTAACTCAAACCTTTTCGTGGACAGCTTCCAAAACAGATTTAGTAGAATTAATGTATGCCATTAATGCCACGGGTGCCGTTCAAAATGGTAATATAGATTTAAAAGTTCTAGCCGAAATCTGTGAATCACTTTTTAACATTAAGCTAGGGAATTTCTACAAAACTTACGGAGAGATTAAAGCACGTGAAGGAGCCCGTACAAAGTTTTTAGATTCCTTGCGGTTATCACTAATAAAGAAAATGGACGAAGACAATAATTAAGCACAAACCCCTCATTAACTTTCATTTTCACGTTATAACTATGCGTTTAACATACCCGCTCCGATTCCTTCTCACCTATGTTAATAAAACGTTAAATTCTTTCGGTATACGTTCGGTACTAACGAAGAAATATCAACAAATTACTCCAAATTTGTTTTACGATGGCCAGATTAATAGCAGCCATCATCTAAAGCGAAAGCTCATGATGATGGCTTTATTAAAGAACCCTGGTTAACATAAAGACAAGCACTAATTAAATAACATCATTATGCCAACAACAATCCTTACCACCGACGATCTCTATCAATTTAAAATGGAATTATTCGACGAGATGAAATCTCTTCTTTCCAATGCCCAACCTTCAAAGAAGTACTTAAGGTCAACAGAAGTCATGAAGCTTCTACAAGTAAGCCCAGGAACGCTTCAAAACCTCCGTGTCAATGGTACCATCCCTTACACAAAATTAGGAGGTATTATTTATTATGACCAAGAAGACATTAACAAGGTTCTCGAAGATAACCGCATGCATCACGTTTAATCACAAATCCCGTGATTGCCGCGACATCTATTTAGTTTATACCAACAACCATTAAACTGGCTTTAAGCCGCATTATGGAATGCATAAAATTTAAGATTAAATCAACATGCCATCAATTAACTACATAAAACATCTAAACGCAGTGTTTCAACAGTTCTCTAAAGACAACAGGTTAAATCCAACCCATGTCAGTTTGTATATGGCATTTTTCCAACTATGGAATCACAACCGGTTTCCAGAACAGTTCCATGTCAATCGGGAAGAAGTAATGAATCTATCCAAAATAGGCTCTAAATCCACCTATCACAGATGCGTAAAGGAATTAAATCACTATAAGTATTTAATTTATCACCCATCTCATAACCCATTTAAAGGTTCAAAAATTAACATGCTCATATTTGGTACAACCTCTGGACAAGCAGTGGACTTAACCGTCCCAAATCAGGGACAAGCACTGGTACCTTTATATAAACATAATAAACAAATAGAAAACAATAAAAAACTTTATAAACTAGCACAGCCAAAAAATCAAAAAATTGTAATCGACTTTTTTAAAACACAAAAATGGCCAACAATAGAAGCACAAAAATTCTTTAATTATTACCAGGGCATCGGATGGAAAGTGGGCGGTAAAACCAAAATTGTCAATTGGCAAGCTACAGCTCATAACTGGATGTTAAAAGCCGAAGAAATTAAAAATAATAAGCAACTGTCCCAAAACAAGGACAACCCACATTCACGCGAAGGCGGGAATCTCCACACCACAAAAAATAAAAATTACAATCAGCCACTTTAAAAATCCCGCAATATGAAACAGTTTAAACCACACATCATAACCGAGGGCGGCATCGATTACCATCTAGGCAAAATGGATAAAAATTGCATCCATTACGATTTCCAAAAAATTTTAATCTATCTAGAAGCTAAAGGCAAGCTTCTTTTTAGCCAAAACTTCAAAATTCATGAAGAAGACCACGCCATTATTTTCAAGCTTTGCATTTACACCATTCAAGATTTCGACTACTGCGCCAAACTGGATATCAACCCAACAAAAGGGATTCTGTTATCTGGTCCCGTCGGTTGCGGTAAAACAAGTTTAATGAAACTCTTACGGCACCTCACACCACACCGCAGAGCATATAAAATAATACCCTGTCGTAATGCCGTTTTTAGCTTCAATCATTTAGGCTATAAAACCATCGAAGATTACGGCAATGAAGACTTTTACTGTTTTGACGACCTTGGCGTGGAACCCACCGGCAGACACTATGGCAAAGACTGCAATGTCATGGGTGAAATTCTTTTATCCAGGTACGATCAATCACTTAAAAAGCAAGAAGCTCATAATCCTAAAATCCATTTCAAAACCCACGCTACCACAAACCTCAACGCCATAGAAATAGAAGAACGCTATGGCAACCGTGTACGTTCAAGAATGCGAACCATGTTTAATCTATTGGCTTTTGATAAAATTAGCAGAGATAAAAGGGTATAATTTATAAAATGGCTGAATTAAGTTATATTATTGGATTCTGTTTAAAACAGGTTACCAACATTTTATATAGTTCTGGATGTTTCTTTTTAAGCAAGTCTGGACGCTCAAAGAAATATTCTGAAGCTACTGCAAAAAATTCAGCCTGGTTTGTACCTCCATATTTCCGGATATCAGAATGATTGTCATTTATGGCTTCCATTTCCTTATGAATTAAATTCAACCAAGGTAATGCATATTGATGTTCTAATAATCGCTCTGGAAT